>JAZOAY010000074.1:0-19795 GCA_045595725.1 Acutalibacteraceae bacterium
CAGCCGGTTCTTACAACATGGTAGTTTACTGTGAAGTTTGCGGTGAAAAACTTTCATCTACACCCGCAACAGAAGCAGCTCTCGGTCATACAGAGGCAGCTCCCGTTGAAGAAAATGTTGTTCCTGCAACATGCGTAGCAGACGGTTCTTACGATAAAGTAATTTATTGTGAAACATGCGGTGAAGAACTCAGCCGTGAAGAAATCGTTATTCCCAAAGGTGACGGTCACGTAGAAGGCGAAGCAGTAAGAGAAAACGTAGTTCTCGGTAACTGCATCACAGACACAACATTTGATGAAGTTGTTTACTGCGTAACATGCGGTGAAGAACTCAGCCGTGTAGAAAAAACAGAGAAAGCTGACGGACATAACTACGAAGCAGTAGTAACAGCTCCCACATGTACAGAAGCAGGTTACACAACACACACATGTGCAGATTGTGGCGACGAATACGTTGATACTCCCGTTGCAGCTCTCGGTCATACAGACGGTGAAGTTGTAATCGTTGATGCAACAGCTACAAGAGAAGGTAGCAAGAAAACATACTGTGCAGTATGTGGTGAACTTCTCAAGACAGAAGTACTTCCCAAAGTTGAAGGTAAAGTAGTTCTTACAGTTGCTAATGGCAACAACACAATCCTTACAGGTATTGTTAACTCTGACTACTCAGCAAGTGTATCAGTACCTAAGGGTATTACAATTGATACAAGCTCAATTACAGCAGGTCTTACAATGAAAGACGTTGCTTCACTTGGTATTACAGGTACAAAATCATTTGAAAAAGTTATCGCTACAGGTGTTGATAAGAACATCGTATTTGATAACTACATTCCCACAACATTTACTGGTGCTACAGTAAGCGGTATGATTGATGGCGTAGCTTATGGTTACGAATTCACAGCTGTTAACACAGAAGATGCATTTACAATCAATGCTACTCCCGATGCAGGCGTTCAGCCCGCATGGCATGCACTTACAAGTCATATTTCTACTGCAGAAAAAGCTGCTGATGACAGCTATGCACTTGTTCCCAGCGCAGCATATGTTCAGATCGGTACAGAAAAACTTGTATTTGAAGATGGTAAAGATTCATTCAAGCTTGATAACATTTCTGCAGGTACACAGGATGAACTCAGAGCAGCAGTTAAACTTCTTGAAGTAGAAGAACTTGAAGATGCTCAGATCGAAATCTTCCTTCCCGCAGGCACAGTTCTTGCTCTCAGCAACTACGAAGCAACTCTTGAAGATGATGCAACAATCACAATCTATGGTTACACAGATTCAGTAGCTGTTAATACAATTATGTCACAGCTCAGAGATTGCACAACAACTACAGAAATCATCAAGACTCTTGCTCTCTTCGTTGGTGACGTTGCAAACGCAATCAATGGTCAGGATGTAACTCTTAACATCGAATTCGACCACATCCCCGAAGCAGATTGGACAGTTGTTAAAGATGCAACATGTACAGAAGATGGTCTCCAGGTTAAATATTGTATCATGTGTGGTGAAGTAGCAGAAGAAGAGAAAATTCCTGCACTTGGTCACGATTATGAAGCAGTAGTAACAGATCCTACATGTACAGATGAAGGCTACACAACATATACATGTACAGTTTGCGGCGACTCATATGATGATGATTTCGTTGCAGCACTTGGTCATGATTATGAAGCAGTAGTAACAGATCCTACATGTACAGATAAGGGTTACACAACATACACATGTTCAGTATGCGGTGATGTTTATGTAGCTGATTATGTTGATGCTCTCGACCATGATTATGAAGCAGTAGTAACAGATCCTACATGTACAGAAGAAGGTTACACAACATGCACATGTAAGGTTTGTGGCGACACACACACTTCACTTCCCGTTGACGCTCTTGGCCATACAGCAGGCGAAGCAGTGAAAGAAAACGAAGTAGCTGCTGACTGCGAAAACGCAGGTTCTTATGAATCAGTTGTTTACTGTACAGTATGGGGTGAAGGACTCAGCCGTGAAGTAGTTGAAGTTCCTGCACTCGGTCACACATATGAAGCAGTAGTAACAGCTCCCACATGTACAGAAGCAGGTTACACAACATACACATGTTCAGTATGTGGTGACAGCTATGTAGCAGATGAAACTGCAGCTCTCGGCCATACAGCAGGCGAATGGAAAGCTGACGAAGCTAAACCCGGATTCTTCAACAAGTACTGTGAAGTTTGCGGCGTTCTCCTTGAAACAGAACAGCTCCAGTTCCCCGCAACAGGTATTGAACTTGACGAAGAAAGCGTAACAACTAAGTATGTAAGAAAAGCTCCTGCTTTCACACTTACAGCAACAGTTCTTCCCGCTGATAAAGATAAGCTCGGTTACGACGTAATCTGGACATCATCAAACGAAAAAGTTGCTACAGTTGACCAGGACGGTAACGTTACAACTCACCACTTCGGTGACGCTGTAATCACAGCAACACTCGTAGATGCTGACGGAAATGAAATTGCTAAAGACACATGTGAAGTAGAAGTTTACTACACATTCGGTCAGTGGCTCATCTGGCTCTTCCTTCTCGGTTGTGCTTGGTATTTCGTATAATCCTGAAGCAATAGTTCAGTTTAGCGTGAATTAAACACAAACAGATACCCCTTTGCAAAAACGCAAAGGGGTATTTTTTATCAGTCTTCATGATTAAATAGAAAAGCAATTATTTTTTCAAAATCACATATTGAAGATAACTATTGACTTTGAGAAAGGAAAATGATAACCTTATTTTATAAAAATCAGGGAGATGAGGTTATGAAAAAATTTATAAGCATTTTTCTTGCAATTGTTCTTGTTCTGACAACAGGTCTGTCTGCTTTTGCGGCAAAGCCTGTTCCCGAATATGACCGTAGCTGTCAGACAGATTGTAAAGGAGATTGTGAATACACACCCATAATCGTTGTTCACGGTATTATGCAGTCACAGGTTTATGTTCAGGATAAAGAGGGTAATGATATTCTCACAAGCGACGGTTTCCCCATTGTTGAGGGTATGGACATGCAGTTCATGTTTGATATGAAAAATATCACTGATGCTATCCCGTCAATTATCTGGAAACTCGTTCTTGCTGTTGTTACAGGTAACAGAGACCTTTTTGTTGACGAGATTGTAAAAGTTGTTGATTCAGCTTTCAGTTCCCATTATTTTAATCCTGACGGTACACGTACTAACGCAATACACGTTGATGAATATTGGTATTCAAATGAAGTTGCAATGACAAAGCCTGATAAATCTTACGGTTATGCTCAGGGTTATAAAAAAGATGATGACGGCAACACACTTCCCTCGTATAAATATGAGCATGAGTACGATTTCATCCGTTCGCAGGTTGACATTACAGGTTATTGTGAAAAAGTAGGTTATGACCACGCATATTATTTTGCATACAGTTCATTCGGTGATACTCTTGAAACTGCTGAAAGACTTGATTCGTATGTTCAGATGGTTAAAGAGCAGACAGGTCACGATAAAGTGACAGTCGTTTTCATCAGCCTTGGCGGTACAATCGGTAACGCATATCTTGCTAAATACTGTAACCCTGATGATATTGACAGAGTAATCTATGCTGCAGCGGCAACTGACGGCTCGTACCTTCTCAGCGACCTTATGAATGCTGCTCTCAGCTTTGATGATAATGAGCTTTTCTATTCGGAAATGCTTCCTCTTATTCTTCAACTTGCTGACGGCGGTATGGATTGGTTGGGATATCTTCTCAACCTTGTAACGAGATTAATTCCTTACAATTTGTTTACCGACCATATTGACTACATAGCAGGCAGAGTAATCAAAGAGGTTCTCGGCAATCTTATCATGAATTGTCCGTCAATGTGGGCGCTTGTTCCAAGCGGTGAATATGAAAAACTTGCCGCGGAATATATTTCGGATGAAGCGCACGCTGTATTAAAAGCAAAGACTGATGAATATTATGAAATCCAGAAAAACGCAGGTGCTACGGTAAAAAAACTTTCAGAAGAAGGCATGGATATTTTTGTAATCTGCGGTTACGGACTTCCTCTTCCAAGCGTTATTGAAAACTGGAATTACAGTTCCGATAACATCATTCAGATTCAATCAACATCTTTAGGTGCAACATCCGCAAAATACGGAGAAGTTCTTCCGGAAAATTATAAACCTGCAATTGATGAAAGCTATATTTCTCCTGACGGTTCACTTGATGCAGGCACGTGTGCTCTTCCTGACAGAACATGGTTTGTTAAAAATCAGAGCCATCTTGAACTTCAGTCATCAGTTGAAGATGTTATAGCCCTTTGCATTGATATTGCTACAAACAAGTCAATTACTGATGCAAGAGTGAACAACGGAGGATATCCTCAGTTCAACGAATACCGTGATATAGACTGTCTCGGCGATGTAATTAACGCATACGAACGACTTACTGAAGAGGAATTCGCTTCAATTTCCGGTGAAGATAAAGCAGAGCTTGATGCGGCATATGAAACAGCAGTCAAAGAACTTCAAAAACGTGCATGGAGTTACGAAGATGCGAAAAACGCAGAAATTACTCTTTACACCAAGCTTTATGACCTTGGCTTTGAAGATGATAAACCCTTTGAAAAGTATGAACTGAATGGAGTTCTCACCCCGATTTTCAAAAAAATGAGTGACTTTATGCTTAAGTATTATGGAGCAAAGGATTATTATTTGTTCAACTGAATAAAAGAAAAGGAGCTGTAAAAAACGAAAGTTTTTACAGCTCCTTTTTTAGGGGATGGGAAGAAAAGATGAAGAACGGACAAACTGAGTAAAATCAAGGGGGTTATCCTTGGTTTTGTTTGCCCGAAGGCGTACAGAGGTACGTCGAGTGGCGAAGTTTGTTCGTAGTATAAAACATAAAATTTTATCAATTTTCGATTTTTGCACATTTTGGTGGGGTTCTTCAGGCTCATAACCTGCGGACTCCACATATATTTATGCGGTTTTATACGGTCTTCGCTTATTTTACATCCCCTTTTCCTAATTAATACCAACTTTAAATATAGCTTTGTTCTTTGAAACTAAAAGTTCTCCGAAAAATAAATTGCTGTAATTTTTAACATTTATTTCCCGGGGAGGGACAACAGGATATTCTGCGTTGTATGAATCGGAATTATGCTTTGAATTAACTTTGGTGAAAAGATAATTAATGCCGATTCTGTGAACATAGAAGCCGTCAATTTCAATTTTTTGAGGCAGATAACAAGTATAACCGAAATCGTGGTCTTCCGAATTTTCTGCATCAATAATGTGACTTGATACACCGGTAGGATAAAATTTACAGTTTCGGATAATAAGGTCGCCGTTCCATGTTGAACCGTAATCTGAGCGAAGGGCAATGAAACTATCGGATAAAACAGTTGTGTTTTCAATCAGAGCAGTTCCGCTTCCTATCAGTTTTATTCCGTGATGACCGAGAACAGAGTTTATAACCGTTGCATTCAGAACACCCTGATGTGCATCAAAGCGTGAGAGTGCACAGCCGTCATATACAAGATTTTTGCAATAGTTCGTACCTGCAATTCCCCAGTAATCTCCATCGGTTATGTCGTTTGTCTGGTTGCAGTTAATAAACTTTGCATTGACTGCCGTTGCGGCACCTATATCGTAAGTACCCATTGTTACTTTTGTTCCTGCAGAGCCTATTGTTGTATATTTTTTATGACCTGTAAATGTGCAGTTTTTTACAGTTACATCAGCACAGCATGAAAGACTGACAAAAGCCGAATAGGGTGAACCTGTTTTGCCCTCGTTTTTAATATCGTGATATAATCCGTCAATTACGGTATTTGAGCGTCTGACCTGAATGCCTCTTGCGTAATAGTTATACTCGGAAGAAGCACCGTTTGCAAGAGTTGTAAATTTTCCGCCCTTTATTGTTAATACATCAGTGTCGATAGGATAAGCTACAGCATTGGTGATTGCATTGAAGTCCCAGATAAGGGGTGTTTCAGGTGAAATGCTTCCGTTTTCTGTGACAAGGATAACATCTGTCTGATTGCTGCCTGAATTCTGGTTTGCACCCTTGCGGATATATCTCTTTACATTGGAATCAGTAAGTACGACAAGACTTTTACTTTCAAGGGATGAGCCTATATTCGTCGCATCAATTTTAAGAAGAGAAGAAACCTTATCGGTTATATTAATTGAACTTTGTGATGGGGCAATATTAAATATCCATGCACTTCTGTTTTCAACAGTTGTGTCATCAATTATAAAGCGTGCAGTTGACCAATCGGTATCGGTTTTTATGTAAGCGGTTTTGTTTGCTCCACCGATATAATAGGTTGCATTTTCATTTGCAAAAACACTTAAACCATTTGCATTTGCATATTCATGGGTTTTTACAATAGCTTCAAAGTCATCTGTTTTGCCGTCGCCCACGGCCCCAAAATCCTCATATGTAACGAAATCTGAAAAAATTTTATTAAACTCATAACCGTCTTTAAGGGCAAAACTTCCCTGCGAAGAGAGCAGGACTTCATCTGCAAAAGCAGTTATTCCCCTTGAAATTCCTGCACCTGAGCTACCGGTGATATAAATATTACCGTTTTCAACTTTAAGGCTGAAAACGTCCGTGTCATGCAAAGTTTCATTAATTATAAAGACCTTTTCAGAGGCGTTTTCGTTTACTGCAATCTTTTTGCCGCAAGCCTTATAAAACTCATCGCAAAGTGTTTCAGCAGCATTTGAGTACAGAGAGCCTTGTTCAGGAGTAACAACTGAGTATTCGTCAACAGACACACCGTTTACGGTTATTTCGTCGAGAGGTCTTACAATATACGGGCTTTCAAAGTTGCCCTTTGCAAGATTTTTCTTAAGTTCCGTCTTAGCGGACATCAGAGAAAACGGTGTAGTGAAAAAAGAAATAATGCACATTATCACCGCAGTTACTTGTGAAAACATTTTTTTCATCTCCTTTGAAAATTTTTATTGTTATAATATTTCTGCAAGTTATTGTGTATACAGCACAACCGGACCGTACAGTCCGCCTGATACAAAGTCTTTCGCAAAATCTTTTTCTCCGTCAAAATATGGGGATAATTCTTCTGCTTTCCACTTGTTAAAGTAATCGGTGTGAATATACCAGTTGGCTGATGTGTTAGTCACAACTATTTTCAGTTTGTTCTTTCTTTCAAGTATACCACAAGGTATTTTTAATCTGTACGGAGGCATCAGAGCCGTTCCTAACGGTTGATCGTTAAGATAAACATGAGCCGTAAAATGCACATCTCCCAGATCAAGTTCTCCTTCTTTTCCCATTTCTTCATCGGGGAGTGTAAAAGTTGTTTCATAAACACCGCTTCCGGAGTAAGCACTGCCGATTAAGTCTGCCCAATCGCCAAGGCTGACGGGAACGGATTTGTCAAAATGTTTTATATTTTCAAATCCGTTTTCATTACATACAAGTTCAATTTCTTTGCAGAACAGAAATTCGTCAGGAATATCAAATCTGTTACTCAAATCTTTTTTGTTTTCTGCATTTAAATTTTCGTCTGTCAGTAATATTGCAGCCGTTTCGCCTATGGCAAGAGAGAGTTTCAGGATACCGTTTTCGGCTTTAAAACGCGTAAGTGTACCCTTTGCCATATCAAGCAGATATCCGCTCGGTGACGGCAGATGAATAAGATAATCGCCGTTTTTACCTGCTTCACGGAACAGACAGAATAATTCTGCGTTTTCTGCTTTTCTGTGCATTGCACGTAAGCCTTTACCATCAACTTGAATTACAGGTGTAAGGTCCGAAAGAGAGTGTGTAACTCTGCCACCGGCTTTGATGAAACGGTTCAGGACCTTTTGTGTGTCATCCGGAATAAAGGCTCCTTCAGGAATTATTATGTTGCGATATACTGCATTGCCTATACAGATAGAACCTTTGTCGGCTCCTTCTGATGCTTGTAAAACATCATCGTCAACAATGTCAAAATCCACCATTATGTCTTCGAGTGTTCTTCCAAGTGTATCAAATGCTTTTGAAATAGTATCCGCTTTCAGACCGCCCTGGAAATCGTGAACGGGATAATAAATTCCTGTTTCGCAGATCCGTTCTCCGAGAGAAGATATATATGACAACCGTTCCGTATAACGATTGAATTCTTTGAGATATCGGTGAAAAACCTGATTTTTCGTAAAAACAGGCAGTTCCTGTGCAAGATATGCACCTTTTCTTCCGAGAGGGAAATTAAAGGGATTGAAGATGTTTATTCCGCGTACAGCAAGGTATCCTACGGTATACTGCATTATGTCATAAGTAAGTCCCGGTCCTGCTACACCGAAAATTTCACCCATTGTAAGTTTTGTGCCGTTATGTGCTGCAGCAGATGAAGCATATCTGGGGAAAAATCCGTTATAACCGTTTAAATCATTCTTTTCGGTTACTCTGTTCTCAGGATAAAGTTGACGCCAGATAACATCAACTCCCGGGATATCAAAACATCTGAGAGCACGCATCAGGTTGAAGTTTCCGCCTCCACGGACACAGCCGAGTGGATCGTGGTCCTTGTCCATATGTCCTGTAAAAGCTAAACCGTTATCGTTTGCCCATTTTTTGCACGGGAGAAGAAAGTTGTCACAGAACATGCGACTGCACAAATCGTACCACCGGTACAAAATGTGAACGTTTTCTTCCGTTACTTCAGCTTTTTGCGTGATTAACGGCAGATACGGTAATATGGATTCTCCGTACTTATTTTCATATTGCTCAGCAAGCTCTTTGCTGAAAGCTACTGAGGGAGCTTTCGGCTCGTCTGTAAATACGGCTGTAACATTTTTGCCAAGTGCATCTTTCATTGATGATGCGTATTTTTCATGAGTAATTCTGATAAAATATTCTGTAGCATCTTTATTAAGTAAATCGGGATAGTCGGCTTTTCCGCTGATTTCTTTTTTTATAATATATTCACTTACAACAGTATCAGCTGCAAACCTGTGTCCGTCTTCAATCATTTCTTTATCTTGAATAAAAGTAGCTGCAACGTCAGATGATGTTTTTTTATACACATCACCAGCACAGAAAGATTTTTCGCAAATTTTCAGTACCTGTCGGGCATATTCGGGATGTGCACTGAGAACTTTTCCGCATGCACCGCCTGAGGGCCATCCGCCTTCATCATAAATCCAGCATTGCATACCGAGTTCTTTTCCTTTTTGAACAGCATAGGCACAAAGTTCAAAATATTCTTCGGAGAGATAGTCGGGAGTAAGATTTGTGGGCATACTGTCAGGTCGGAAATTTTTCGGCTCAGGAAGAATATAAAATGCCCTTATACCGAGATTATGCATCTCAGCAAGCTGAACATCTATAATTTCACGGGTGCAGATATCATTCCATACCCACACATATACAGGGGCATAAGAAACATCGGGTGAGATGAAACTTTCTGTATCGAATTTATCATTGCTTATCATTGCTTTTCCGTCCTTTGCAATTTCAGACATTTGCATTGTATCTGTCTTGCTTTTTCAACCGATTTATAAAGCACTTAAGTGTGATAACCATTATCACATAAAGTACTGCGAGCAGAACCGGATATGCTCCTATGCCGAAAAGTCCGCTTATAAGACTGACCACAGGAGGTGCCAGCATAACACCGATGTAAGCAAATGCTATCTGTGAACCCATAATTGATTGTGATACTTCTTTGCCGAAGTTGTGGGGTGTCAGGTGTATCATGTTGGGATAAATAGAGCCGTTACCAAGACCGATAAAGAACAATCCTGCCACAGCCGCTGCACCGGGCAGAGGAAGAAGCATAATTATAATGGCGGGAGCAAGAACAGCAGCTCCAATTCCGATCCGTTTCCATGTGCTGATTTTATCAGCAAGTAAACCTGAAACAAAACGTCCGATAGACATTCCTGCATAATATATTGTCAGAGCAAGTGCACCATGTTCTGCCTTGAATCCTTTTTCCGTTACAAGATATGTACTTCCCCAGACTCCGCAGGCATATTCAATTGCATTTGTTGCAAGCATAATAATCCAGACCTCACGAACTTCCCGTTTTTTTGCCATCTGTAAAAGAGAGAGGTTTACACTTTTTTCCTCTTCTGTCTGGTCAGCTGAGGAGGTCTTTTTCCACAGGGGAAGGGACACAATCAGCAATAATGCAATAACTGACTGTACATAAAAAGCATAGCGATAACCGCTGCGCCAGCCTACATTGCTTAATGCCTGTGACATAAGGTAAGGACTTAGACTTACTCCTACACCGTAAAAACAATGCAGGAAATTCATGTGATTTGCTTTAAAGTTAAGTGCCACATAATTATTAAGTCCGGAATCAATAGCACCGGCGCCAAGACCAAGAACAACAGCTAACGGTATCATAAACCAAAATGACGGAGCAACAGAGTATCCGAACAAGGCAGCAGCCGTCATTGCTGTACTGAAAGCTGTAACTTTAGATGTTCCGAATTTGTTGAGAATTCTTGAACTGAACATGCTTGAAAGAACAGTACAACCTGAAATCAGAAAGGTGAGAATACTTACCGCTTCAACGGGAATATCCATTTCAGTATGGATAGCAGGCCAGGCAGAGCCGATGAGAGAATCGGGAACTCCGAGACCTACAAACGCAATATATATCACAATCAATAAAAAATACATAAATGCCTCCGGATAGCTTTTTAATTACAGGATATTTAAACAATTATATCATACCAATACAACAACTTCAACCTGAAAATAAGCCAATTTATGTAAAAAAAGCTTAAAAGCGCTGATAAGTCAACGCCTTTAGGCTTTTTAAAACACAGCATCAAATTTTCATAATTCTTCTGAACTCTTCGCTGTTTTTGAATTCTTCGGAAAGCTCGGGCCTTTTTAAGAGACCATCTTTCATGTCCTCGAGGAATGAGCCTTCCCAGAAGCGGTATGCTCTTGTTTTGTCAAATTCAAGGCCCTTCACGGCTTCTGAAGTGTGGATAAGAATATCAGGCATTTCGTCATAGCTTTTTGCAAGCTTAAGGCCTTTTTCAAAAAGCTCAAGAGCTGACTTTTCATCGCCTGCAACATATTTTTTTACTCCCAGACGATGGAGATTAATCACAATAAGATAATGGCTTTTGCCGTAGTCACCGTCAGGCATAACTTTTTCAACGAGGTTAATATATGCTTCGGAAATGTCCCCGTCTGCATCAAGAAAATTTTTGTATTTTCTGTTCATAATTTCACCGAAAAGACGGAGCATCTCGGAAATGCCGTTTGCACAGGCAACTGCACGTTTTTCATCATCGTAAGGATACATGTACATTGCTTCGTAGTCCCTTGTGTTCTGCATAATCGGCATCTGTTCGAGAATCTTTTCCGCATCAGAAATATCAACACCGCTGTTTTCAATAAGACTCAGGTCACGCAGATAACGGCACATAAGCTTCTGAGTCCATATCCTGATGCTGTCAACGGTGCAGTAATTCTGTATGGTGTCATAAATACGTTGCACTTCCGTTTTTATTGAAAGAAGATATTTTTCGTCATATTGTGCATGGATAAGAGCATTAAAATATTTTGAAAGCAGGTTATAGTTACCGGGGAATTCACTGATTGCGGTTTTGAGCATATCTCTTACTTCACGTATTTTTCCCTCAGTCCACAGGAGAGAATATTTTTTGCAGTATTCCTCTATTTGTTTTTCTTTTTCAATCATGTCTGTACCGAGAAGACTGTCAACGGTAACGCCGAAGAATGATGCAATTACGGGAAGCATAGTTATATCGGGATATGTTTCACCGCGTTCCCATTTGCTTACTGCCTGAAATGACATACCGAGGAAATCTGCAAGTGCATCCTGAGTGAGGTCCTTGGATTTGCGAAGCTTTTTGAGGTTTTCTCCGAAATAGATTGTCATATCATATCACCTTACATTTTAAAATTTAACCCGGCCGTTGGTTACAACCTGATGATAACAGTTTTTTGAAAAATAAGCAATAACCTGTTTTTTGAAATAAATTCTCCTGATGAGAGAAAATTTCTACCGTTACGATTCTTCGGACGAATTACTTTATCTGCCTTCAATTAAATCTTGATGATTAAAAGTTACTACAATGGCACTCAATTTACAATAGGTATATTTAAAAAAAATTGAGAAAATGTTACAAAAATTTTCCACAATAATATATTGATTTATACAATTTGATATATTATAATATAAAAAAACAGTATATTAAATTTTTTATATCGGAGGGAGAAATATGGACAGAAAATACTCTCACGTAATTGTAGTCGGAATTGACGGTGCAGGTTCGTTTATCAAGGATGCTGATACACAGAATTTTGACCGCATTTTTGCAAACGGTGCAGTGACTTATGATGCCTTGTCTTCAAATCCGTCAATTAGTGCTGAGTGCTGGGGCTCAATGCTTCTGGGGGTAGGTCCTGAAATACATAAATTGACAAACGGTATTGTAAGTTCAACTCCATATCCCACCGATTCTTCGTTTCCCTCCCTTTTTCGGAGAATAAAAGAAGCTTACCCTGATGCTGAACTGGGTTCATACTGCGACTGGAATCCCATTACTTACGGCATTGTTGAGAACAATATCGGTGTTTCACATGATACTGCAAATGATGATGAACTGACACCAGTTGTCTGTGACTACATTCGGGAAAAGAAACCGGATTTTCTCTTTATTCACTTCGACAGTGTTGACGGTGCAGGTCATAAATACGGTTATGGCACACCGCAATTTATGAAGCGTATAAACGAAGTGGATAAGCTGATAAACGATGTTTATTCGGCAATAGAGGAAGCGGGGATAATTGAAAACACGCTCTTTATTGTTATTTCCGACCACGGCGGAACAAATCCCGGTAACGGAGAAGGCGGAAGTCACGGCGGATGGACTGACAGCGAAAAATACGTAACCTTTGCCGTAACGGGTAAAGGAATAAATAAAACTGAAATCAAGGAAATGAATATCCGTGACCTTGCGGCAATTGTTCTTTATTCATTCGGAATTGATACACCTGAATTCAACGAGGCAGGATGGACTTCGCAGATTCCCGAGGGGATTTTTGATGATGTATCAATTCCCGCATACCGCGATATTTCTCATCTTACAGGTGCAGCACCGAGAATATCAAAAACAAGGCACACATCAGAATTGATTTAAGGAGTGGATTTGATTGAAAACATGGCAAAAGGCAACGTTCATAATTGTACTTGTAGTATTCATTGCGGCATCTGTGACTATTTCGTTTATTTCTCTGGCAAGAGCTCCCTTTGAATATGAGTATCAGACAGAACTTGGCGAAAAAGCAAATGAAGAAGGCTGGGTTCTTTTCGGCTTCAACGGTAATATGCAGACAAAGGAGGTTTTTATTGACTTTGTCCGTGACGAGGACGGAAACAATCCTGATGAAACAAAGCCTGTTTCTGCAGTCGGCAAATTCACAATGAATACAGATGAATACGTAGAAACTATTTATATCGGTAAAGATGTTAAATACATAGACGAAACATCATTTTTCTACTGTAAAATGTTAAAGTCAATTGAAGTTGATAAAGATAATCCCTATTACACTTCCGTTGACGGTGTGCTTTTTACAAAGGATATGAAAAAACTTGTTGCATACCCTTATAACAAAGGGGATGCACATAACGAAGAACTTGAAACTATTCCTGAAGAACTTATGGTTTATACAATCCCCGAGGGGGTTGAAAGAATCGGTTCTGCTGCTTTCTATAAAAACGATATTCTTACAGAAGTAAATCTTCCCTCAACTCTCAAAGAAATCGGAGATATGGCTTTCTTCAAGTGTGAAAAAATTGCCCTTGTTACATTTCCTGACGGTCTGGAAAAAATAGGAGCTGATTCATTCAGCTATTGCCACGGAATGAAACCCTTGCTTTATATTCCGGCTTCCGTAAAGGAAATCGGCAATTATGCTTTTTACGCTTGTGCAAACCTGAAAGAGTTTTATATGGGCGCAGAAAGTGAAGAAGAAATAATTCAGGGTGAGAGCTGGCTTCCTAAGAACATTGAAAAAACAGTTATAAATATTGCACCTGAAGCACAGTACGGAAAAACACGCCCTGATGCAGAAAAAAGAATTGAAATAATTTCAGCAGAGGAAGGAGGAGAAGAATGATGGCTGAATCTTCATCAAAAGGCAAAACAAATATTTTCAGAACAATGAAAAATGAGTGGCATACTCCCAGAGAGGGAAACTATGTTCCCTATAAAGAGTATTTTTCGATTTTTGCCGCAGTAGGAGGAGACTATACTCTCAAATATCTTCAGGGATTCCTTTCCTTCGGAACAGGATGCTATCTTGTGGCATATTACTATAACATTCCTCTTCTCACATTCAGTGCGATCAGCGTTTTCTTTGTTGCAGCAACATATTTCTGGAATCTTCTGAATATGGGTGTTGATGCAAACCTGGGATTCCTTCCGAAAAAAATCGAACAGAGATACAATGCTGTGTATTTGGGACTTGCCGCATTGGGTTTACTAATGCTTATTTTTGACTTTTCACCGATTCTCCCGGAACGTATTGCAAACCTTATAAATACCCGTTTGAAAGGTATAGACAGTTTCAGCATTTTTAAAATATTCGGCGCACATTTACTCTGCAACGGCTGGAGCGGTTTCAGAAACATTCTTATAAGAAAGAAGCTTCTCAAAAAGCTTGGCAGATACAAAATTTTCTCTTATGCCAATGTTATTCAGTGTCTTATAATTGTTGTTCTTATCTGTGAACTCCCTCTTTACGAACTTCCTCTTACAGAAAGAGTATGGAAACTTTATCTTCTTTTCCAGCTTTATGCAATCTTTAACTTTGTCGGTTACTCACATTCAGTCGCCGACAACATCAGTCCAAACCCTCAGGAAAGACTTTTTGTACGTTCATTTCCTGTTAAAATCAGTCATTTTGTGCAGAATATCGTAAATGTCCTTCTTCCTACAATTGCAGGTGCAATGTTCATTGACGGTATTAAAGATATCGGAATGTTCAGATATCTTCTTCCTGTATTCTTTATTGTCTCTACGGTTGTTATGTTCCTGGGACTTGGTAAAATTCAGGAAAGAATCCCCACACCGCCTATTGAAAAGAAAGAATATTTTTCTTTCTGGCATTGCGTTTCAGGTATTTTCAAGAACAAATATCTGTGGATTTCCAATATCGCAGGTCTCCTTGACTCATTGGGCAACGGTATGCTCAATATGAAAACAATTCTTCTTATTTACACATGGCGTGAAACGGGTCTCTTCTTCTCACTTGCAGAAATTCTTATTAAAATGGCGGGTAATCCGGGACAGTTCCTTGCACCATGGATAAGAAAGCGTTTTCAGTATAAAAGCATGATTGTTTTCAAATATATCGTTCTTGCAATAAGAAATACAGTTTATATTCTTGCGATTCTTTTCTTGGGCAAAACACCATTTATTTGCGGTCTTGCAATGTTCATTGTACTGTTCTGCGGTGACGCCCTGGAAGCAGGTGTAAAAATTGTAGAGTCTGATACGAAAATCCGTGTAACTGACTATCAGATGTATATTTCAGGGGAAAGACTTGAAGCATATCAGGGCATTATCGGTTGGTTTACAACACCCATAACAACTATTGTTTCACTTATTATTCCTCTTATGTTCTATAGAGTCGGTTTCACATCCGACTGGGATGTTCTCTATATGAATGATGTCAGAATGCAATGTCTGATAATCGGTCTGGGCTTTGACTTAGTAGGTTATATACTGATGACCATACCGTATCTGCTCTGGTGGGATTATACCGACGAAAAACACGCTCATGTTATGGAAACACTCAAACAGAGGGCAGAAGCAGGTAAAGAAGCGGGAACAGCTGAAAGCAACGTTCAGGTTTCTGTCAGCGAAGAAATATAAAAAGAGGTGTTATAGATGAAATTTGTCAATGTAATGCAAAACAAAGATGTATATGCCGACGGAGTTCACGATGACACAAAAGCTTTGCAGGAGTGTATTGATGAAGTAAAAGACGGGGGAACAGTTTATTTCCCTGACGGAACATATCTTGTCTCGGCAGCACTTATTTTTTATTCAAATCAGACTCTTAAATTTTCAGATAAGGCAACAATTCTCCGTGACGACAAAAAGAAACCATGGACGAGATATTTGCTTGCTTCCTATTCAGAGCCTGAATGGGGGGAATATGACGGCACACATGATGTTGTAATTTCAGGCGGTATATTTGACGGAAATGCAAATATCACCGAATGGATAACACTTGTAAATACCGTTCATTGCAGAAATATCACAATTGAGAATTGCCGTTTTATTCACTGTGCACATTGGCATTGTATTGAAATAAATGCAACGGAAAACGCTGTTGTTCAGAACTGCATTTTTGACGGACCCAGTTATACTGCATGTAATGACGGTCTTTTTAACGAACAGCTTCAGCTTGATTTATCCCGTGACGGTTCTTACGGTCCCGTTTATAACTGTGACGGAAAGCTTATTGATTTCAAAACTGATGAAACAGTCTGCCGTAATATTGTAGTCAGAAACAACATTTTCAAATGTGACGGTTTCCCTGGAGTAGGTCATCACGGAGATTGTGACCATCATAACATTGTTATTGAAAACAATATCTTTGACGGACCTTCAGGCAGAGACGGAAAAAGCAGAGGGTATATTTTCTTCAGACCCATGGTTTATGACCTTAAAGTAAAAGGTAATGTTTTTATTTCTCCTGAAGAAACTGATTCACCCAGCTATGGTATTATTCACGAAAATCCCGATAAAACCGCATTAAAAACAGAAGATAACCTCTTTATCGGAAAAATAGATAAAGAAGTTATCATAGGTTCATAACAGATAACTAAACTTTAATTATTTATCATACGATGTCCAAAGAGATTGGCAAAAACAAAGTTTTTGACAGAGTGGATTTTTCGTTGAAAATTATAAGTTACAAAGGTAAAACGTAAAAATTCACCGGAAGTTTTAATTTAAAACTTCCGGTGAATTTAACTTTATTCAAACACCTGATTTTATTGGCTTTTCAAGGATTATGTTTTTTAGCCACATTGTTTATATATTGCAACTTTTTTTACTTGCCGTAATTTTTGCGTTTTTTTAGGAAAATCAAACCCAAATCAAACCCACGGAAATCCCCGAGACTAAACTGACAGATATTTGCTTTTTTATTATAGCGCAAATAACAATATTTTATAATAGATCATTTTAGGTAGAAATCTTGTTTTATCATAGCTTGTATTGGTAATTATTCCAATGGGGTTACGCTTTTTCAGGTTGAGTAATAATCCATATACACCTGTTAAAAAACGTCTTATCTCCCGACAGAACCGTTTTTTATACCTGAAAGGACAAAAAGAAGAATAGGCAACATATTAAATCCTCAGGCACCTACTGTTTTTTTAAAAGATTTCGGAGAAAAAATGGTGTTGAAGATTGTCGTCCTCACAAATTTCGCAATACTATGGCAACACTTATGTTCAGAACGGTGCAGATATAAAAACAGTGTCCGAAAAACTCGGACATTCCGGTTGTTATCGGGAATTTTAATTTTTTTATGATTTGAGAAAAAGTTTTCAACAAACCGTTGCAAGTTTTGTTAAAAAAGTGCATAATATAGTTGCTTGCGAAATTAAGAAAGGAGATTTTTAATATATATGTCTCAGGAAACAGAAGAAAAGAAGATTCAGACTGAAAATTCTTATATGCCTATGACATCAAGTGACAGCATATACGGTAAAAGATATGTAGGCGCAAAAGAACTCGTCACACTGTTTGTTACAGCTGAAGTAAACAAATTCAACATTGAAGGTTATCTTTCTTACTTTATGCTTAATGTTTTCGGCCTCGACTCAAGAATCATCGCTGCTTTTGCAGTTGCTACTCTTGCGTGGGACCTTATCAACGACATGCTTTTTGCTTACATAGTTGACAGAACAAGAACACGATTTGGTAAATTCAAGCCATGGGCTTTTATAACTATCGGACCATATGCAATCGCTTGCATTGCTCTTTGGGTTACACCTTTGTTTATCGGTGGCCAGAACTGGGGTCCCCTTTCATGGCAGAAAATTGTTATCTATTGCGTAATTTCAATTCTTAAAGAAACCATAGGTACCCTCTATAACTGTGCTGTCAATGGTCTTGACTCAACTTTTACACCGAGTATCGACGACAAGGCTGCTCTCATTGCTATTGATAACATCGGTGGCTTTGAAAAAGTTCCCAGTTATGTGATGGTTCTTCTTCTTGACCTTGCTGCAGCCGGTGCTATCGGTATCTCAGTTGAAAATGTTTACATCTTCATGGGTGCAGGTACAGCTTTTGTTTCAGCCATTGGCATGTTAGCGCATATATGCATCATTAAAGAACGTATTGTTCAGGTTGAAGAAAAACCGAAATTGTCCGACGGTCTTCGTAACTTCTTCGGAAACAAGCTTCAGGTTGCTCTCTCACTTTCCAATTTCCTTTCAGCATTCGGTAGTGTTGGCGGTCCTTTCTCAAACATGTTCTGGCTTGACGTTATGGGTTCTGCATCACTTCAGGTTATCTGCGGTGTGCCTGCAGCACCTCTTACATATATTTCTTACATGTATTTTCCAAAACTCAATAAGAAATTCTCAACCAAAACTCTCTGGATTGCATCAAAAGCAGTTCCTCAGCTCGGTTGGACTATTACCTTCCTTATAGGCATCAACAACCTTGATAATCTCTGGATTATGATTCCTGCACTTATGTTCGCTGAAATATGCTTTTCATCGGTTTACTCATTGGGTAAAATTATTCCTCAGCTTATGCAGCAGGAGATTATTGACTACGGTGAATGGAAAACAGGTAAACGTACTGAGGCTATGACAAGCTTCATTTCAAGCCTTGCAACAAAGCTTGTTACTCAAATTCAGAATGCTGTTTCAACTGCAGTTATCTCTTTCATCGGTTACGAAGCAGGTGTTGGTACTGTTCAGTCAATGAAAACAAAACAGGCTATATTCGCTATGTATACGGTTATTCCCATCGTACTTGGTATCTTTTCCTACATCCCCATGTTATTCTATGACCTGGATGATAAGACAAAGACCATTATGTATCATGAGCTTACAGAAAGAAGAAACAATATAATTAAAAAATCTCAGGAAAAAGCTATTATTTCTGCAACTGAAGAAAAATAAAGTCTGCAATACAAAGGCAATCAACTACAAGATAGTTGATTGCCTTACTTTGCTGAAGAGACAAACTAAACCGCCCGGAAAAATCAGAAATCCGGGCGGTAAATTTTATCTGCATCTTTAATTGGAAATTTTTGTTGTGTACAAAGCAGGTATCCTGCTTAAAATCGGTTCAAGAAGCTGCAAAATCTGTATACGGAGATTTTCAAAAAACAAATCAACCTCCTGCCTGAAAGCAGTCAGTGAGTTGCAAATATCTTTTATAAAACGCTGGAAGTCGTTAAGTCGGTCGCTTTCATCATAACCGTTTTTGTCTTTGTAAACACGGACATAATCAATCAGCCATTCTATGGGATAATTGTTTTCAGGCTCATCCCAACCGCTGAAATCAGAGTTGATGTACATAGAAAGAATCATGCACATTCTGTATTGTGGCGACTCGTATGTTTCGGCTACTTTTTTTCCATCAACATAAAACGTTATTCCTTCGGGTCTCCAGTCCATAGCATAGGTGTGAAATTCGTTTATGTAATCTGTGGGCTCACCTTCAAGGGTAACTTTGTCTGACCACTCGTTAAGGTTTCCGTCATTCCACGGGTGAACCTTTGGCTCAAAGTCGGAGGCCAAGCGGTCTTAGGAAGACAA
>JAZOAY010000075.1:0-2873 GCA_045595725.1 Acutalibacteraceae bacterium
GTAGGGCAGAGTACCGTGTTCTTTTACAATCAATGCGTTGCGAAGTGGTACCATAAAGAATACTCCCAGCAATCCGCCAAGCAATGCAATCAATGTGATTTCAAGCATATCGGGGCTATCCATTTTGCCCTCTGATGCCCATAAAAAAAGTGCAGGTAATGTGAAAATTGCACCTGCAGCAAGTGACTCACCTGCCGAACCGATTGTCTGTACAATGTTACTTTCAAGGATTGAGTTCTTGCGCATGATAATTCTGATAACACCCATTGCAATAACTGCTGCGGGAATTGAAGCAGAAACTGTCATACCTACTCTCAATCCGAGATAAGCATTTGCTGCACCGAAGACAACCGCAAGAAGTACACCCATAACTACAGATGCAACTGTAATTTCAGGAGTAACTTTTGAGGCAGGAACATACGGTTTGAATTCATTTTTGTTATCCATATTTTCTCCTATCCGTCATTTTTTAACAAACGACAATAATATTCGGTGTATTATATCATAATCATTGATAAAATGCAAGAAAACAAACAGATTATCTGCATTTTTCCAACATTTTTACAACGAGATTGAATGTCCTTTCTGCAGATGACACGGAAAGTTTTTCATTTACCGTGTGAACATCCCACAAAGCAGGTCCCATTGCAACACAGTCAAGATTTTCAAGTGCCGATGCAAAAACTCCGCATTCAAGTCCTGCGTGAATCGCTTCAAGACGTGGCTCATAGCCGTTTTCTTCAACAAAACACTCTTTATAAAGCTCCTGTAAAAATGAATGTGAATTATATTCCCATGGAGGATAATGTCCCCCTGTCTCATATTCGCAATCAAGATATTTTGCGAAAGTTATCAGTTTTTCTTCAAGGGAAAGAAGTGCAGATTTTTTGTTGCTTCTCAATGCAAAGTGAAGAAGAATTTTTTCTTCATCTGTTTTCATAACACCTAAATTCAGTGAAGTTTCAACAAGACCGTCAATTTCTTTGCTCATATCTATAACACCGTTTGGTGCCAGATTAAGTGCAAAAATAACTTTCTTTTTACAATCATTATTGAGTGATTTTACCGTACTTTTGCCTTTATTATCAAGGTCATATTCAAAATACGGTTCTCTTTCAGAAATTTCTCTCTTTATTATTTGAAGATATTTTTCGCTTTCAGAAATAAAGTTTTCTCCATCGTCTGCAATAACAGAAATTCTGCTCATATTGGGAATTGCGTTTCCTTTATCACCGCCATCAATTTTCACCAAATGAAAAGGAACTTTTTGGCTTAAGTAATTCAAAAATCTTCCTGCAAGAATATCCGCATTCACTCTGCCGTCATGAATTTCAACACCTGAGTGACCACCTTTGAGACCTTTGAGAGTAATTTCAATGAAAGCGCCTGTTTTTTCTTCTCTCTGAACGGGAATTGTCATCAGGAAATCACTTCCGCCTGCACATGAAACTGTAAGAATTCCGTCCTCTTCCGCATCAAGATTAATCATTTTTCTGCCTTTTAAGAGACTCATGTCAAGCTTTAATGCACCCACCATTCCGATTTCTTCATCGGTTGTGAAAACTGCTTCAATGGGCGGATGTGAAATATTATAACTATCAAGAATTGCAAGGACCATTGCTACTGCAATACCGTTATCAGCACCCAGAGTTGTACCCCTTGCTCTGACAAAGTCTCCGTCAACGTATAAGTCGAGTCCGTCAGAAAGGAAGTCAAAATCACTTCCGTCTTCTTTCTGACAAACCATATCAAGATGTCCCTGAAGAATAACTGCACCTGAATTTTCATAACCCTCGGTAGCATCTTTATAAATAATAACATTGTTTGCATTATCTTTTACAAATCTGAGACCTCTTTCTTTGGCAAATGACACACAGTAATCTGCAATTTTTTCCATATTCTCTGAACCGTGCGGAATTGCAGAAATTTCTTCAAAATATTTAAAAACTTTTTCAGGTTTAAGATTACTTAATTTTCCCATTTTGATTTCCTCCGAAAACAATATGCTTTAGTATAACACAAAACAATATGCCATAGCAAGAAAAATATAAAAGGCTTTTTTAAAACCGCTTTTCCAAATCTCGGAAAAGCGGCATATTCTTACTCTTATTTAACTCTTTGTCTTATTCTTTCTCTGGCGGAAATTTTCCGTTTCAAAGTGAACAATATTCGGATTTCGGTGAACTTTGTTTGTTTTGTTGCTGAATTATAATTTACACCGCTGAAAACATTATAATAAATGCTTTTTTGCCTTTTGAAAGTTGGAGTTTTATTCCGTCATTCATCAGTTTTTCTCCTGTTAATGTATAAATATTTTCAGGTTCATCAACTGAGTAAACTTTATACTCTGCATCTTTCTTAAGTCCGTTGAGTGTGAGCGTATATTCCGTTTCTTTTACATTTTCACGTTTATACACAAGTGCCATGCCCGATTTTGCATCATCTGAAGAATACTGCATTGCAAGAATTTTTTCGTCGTCATAAAGACCGCATTCAAGAGGATAGAAATTATCTGACATCATTTCTCTCTGGTCTTTGTAAACACTGAAATACTCACTGTAAATCGTGCCGAAGGTTTCAACTGTCATGGGCATGATACTGCTTCGTGCTGAGTATTCATCATAGTTATACTGCACCGTTCCCGAAAGAGGAAGCCAGAAAGAAAGTCCGTAAGTCTGTGCCTGTGTTGCTTCCAGAATATTATCGTGAGGTGCACAGTTATAGTCACTTCTCCATACAGGAACACTTCTTCTTGTCATCTCAAGATCAAGACGTCTGCCACCTGATGCACAATTATCAATTATAAGTCCCTCAATATTATCTGTAAGATAATCAAGGTATCTGTATTCGTTTGTGATATAGTGGTTTTCTGT
>JAZOAY010000076.1:0-18661 GCA_045595725.1 Acutalibacteraceae bacterium
CGCTTGGCCTCCGACTTTGCCATTATGACACCTCTTACCATGATAGGCGAAGTTTTCATTGACCTGATGCTTCCTACTCTTATGTCAAAAATTGTTGACGACGGTGTTCTCGGTCACAATTTTGAACTGATTGTAAGAACAGGTCTTATTATGCTGGGACTTGCTTTTGTGGGCGGTCTTTGCGGTGTAGGTTCTTCTGCTTTCAGCGGTGCTGCCTCTCACTCTTTCAGCAGAGACCTGAGAAATGATGCTTTCTCAAAAGTTATGGACCTGTCCTTTCAGCAGACAGATAAATTTACAACAGGTTCCCTTGTTACAAGAATGACAACTGACATCAACCTTATTCAGCAATTTGTTGACCTTGCTCTGAGAATGTTTGTCCGTTCTTTCATGATGTCTTTAGGCGGTATAATTATGATGCTAAGGCTCAATGTTGATTTTGGTATTGTACTTGCCGTGGCACTTCCCATTGAACTTGTTGCGATGCTTATTATTGTGGGCAAGGCTTCTCCTCTTTTTAAAACTGTTCAGAAAAAACTTGACAAAGTAAACAGCGTTGTTCAGGAAAATGTTTCCGGTGCAAGAGTGGTAAAGGCTTATGTGCGTGAAAATTTTGAGGCAAAGCGTTTTTCAAACGCTAACGATGACCTGACAGCAACTACACTCCGTGTTCAGAAACTTATGGCAATTCTCGGTCCGGTTCTGACAATTGTACTCAATGTTTCGGTTGTTGCAATTATTTTCATCGGTGGTGAAAAAATCGAAAGCGTTGCATCTGAAATGAAAGTGGGCGCTGTTATGGCGGCGATTACATATATCACTCAGATACTTCATGCATTTACAATGGTCAGTATGATGTTCCAGTCCGTTACAAGGGCAAAGGCATCCGCTGACAGAATAAACGAAATTCTTGAAACAGAAGCAGTTATAAAAACAGGTTCTGAAAAAATTCAGTCAATTGATGAAATTGAATTTGAAAATGTTGACTTTTTCTATCCCGGTTTTGAGGGTAAAACGGTTCTCAGTAATTTAAATCTGAAAATAAAAAAAGGCGAAAACATTGCCGTTCTCGGTGCTACGGGTTCAGGTAAGACTTCACTTGTAAATCTTATTCCGCGTTTCTATGATGTTTCATCCGGTTCGCTTAAAATTAACGGCATTGACGTCCGTGAAATTGACCTTGATACACTCAGAAGTAAAATAAGTATCTGTATGCAGAAAACAGAACTTTTTTCAGGTACGGTTAATTCCAATATCCGTTGGGGTGACGAAAATGCTGAACAGGATGAAATTATGACTGCTGCAGAAATAGCAGAGGCTCGTGAATTTATTGAAAAAATGCCTGACGGATATGAAGGCTACGTTGCTGAAAAAGGAGCTTCACTTTCGGGCGGTCAGAAACAGAGACTTTCAATAGCCCGTGCAATTCTCAGAAAGCCTGATGTTCTCATTTTTGACGACAGTACATCTGCTCTTGACCTTTCAACGGAAGCAAAACTCCGTCAGAAGCTTTTTGCAAAACTAAAGGGAACAACCGTTATTACAATTGCACAAAGAATTGCGAGTGTCAAAAACTGTGACAGAATTGCAGTAATTGATGACGGAAATCTTGTTGCAATAGGTTCTCACGAAGAATTACTTGAAACAAGTGAAGTTTACCGTGATATCTATGATTCACAGATGAAGAAGGGAGATGTTGTAAATGCCTGAGATTAAAAACGCACCTCCCAAAAAAGAAGAAAAAATCGGCGGACCTATCGGCAGACCGGGCAGAGGTCCCGGACCTGTGATGCAGGTTGAAAAAGCAAAAAACACAAAAGGTACGCTAAAAAAACTTCTTTCTTATATCGGTTCAAGTAAATATCTTTTTATTTCTCTTGCAGTTGTAATGGTTGTGATTACCGCACTTAATCTTATTGCTCCCGCACTTCAGCAAAAGGCAATTGACCTTATTACTCTTGAGGGGAACAGGCTGAGCGTTGACAGACCTGAGTTTCTGAAAACACTTGCAATTCTTCTTGTAACATACGGGATTTCCGCATTGTTCATTTACTTGCAGGGACTTTTCTCTGCAAAGCTTTCTACCGCAACTGTAAGAAAACTGAGATTTGACCTTTTCGCAAAACTTGTAAGATTGCCGATAAAATATACCGATACCCACAATCACGGCGATATCATGAGCAGAATGACAAACGACGTTGAAAATATTTCAAATACAATTTCATCCTCTGTGGGCGCTCTCATTTCTGCTGTTCTCAGCGTTATCGGTTCAATTGTAATAATGGTACTTTATTCACCGCTGATGACACTTATAAGTGTTCTGACCGTTGTTCTGACCGTAGTTGTCAGTACAAACATGTCAAAGTATATGCGCCGTTTTTATAAGGAACAACAGACTGTTCTCGGTGAAATGAACGGTCATGTTGAAGAAATGGTAACGGGATACAAAACTGTTGTTGCCTTTTCAAAGCAACAGAAATCAAAAGATGAATTCAACTCAATTTCATCACGCTTCCGTAAGGTTGCAATAAAAGCGCAGGTGCTCAGCGGTTGCATGGGACCTCTCATGAACATTATTTCAAATCTTAATTTTATTCTTGTTGCACTTTCAGGTGCATACTTTGCTTTCAAAGCATCACCAATTGGTGGTGTATGGGCGCCTGAGGGAATTATCACCGTAGGTGTTATTCAGGCTTTCCTCCTTTATTCAAAACAGTTGTCACGTCCTATAAACGAAATTGCAAACCAGTATGCACAGATTCAGAACTCCATTGCAGGTGCAGAAAGAGTTTTTGATGTTATGGATGCAGAGGCTGAAAAAGAAGAAATCAAAACACCTTTCAAAGCAGAAGACGTTAAAGGTGACATTTCTTTCAGAAATATTCATTTCGGATATAACGAAGAAAAAACGGTGCTCAAAGATTTTTCTCTTGATGTAAAACAGGGTCAGAAAATCGCAATTGTAGGTGCGACAGGTTCAGGCAAAACAACAATTGTCAATCTGCTTACACGTTTTTATGATATTGACAGCGGAGAAATCACAATTGACGGAAAAAGTATTTTTGATATTCCCAAAGATGAACTAAGAAAGACAATTGCAATTGTTCTTCAGGATACGGTGCTTTTCAGTGAAACAATTGAAAGCAATATTCGTTACGGAAATCTTGAAGCAAGCGAGGACGATGTTATAAATGCGGCAAAAACTGCAAATGCTGATAGATTTATAACAAGACTTAAAGACGGTTATCAGACAAAACTTTCTGAGGGCGGAAGTAATCTCAGTCAGGGACAGAGACAGCTTCTTTCAATTGCACGCGCAGTTCTTGCAAATCCGAAAATTCTCATTCTTGATGAGGCAACATCTTCTGTTGATACAAGAACGGAAATGAGAATTCAGTCTGCAATGGTAAAACTTATGGAAAACAGAACAAGCCTTATTATTGCTCACAGACTTTCAACAATCCGTGATGCGGATAAAATTATTGTTATTGAAAACGGTACAATTGCAGAAAGCGGAAACCACGAAGAACTCCTTGAGAAAAAGGGTTGTTACTACAGACTTTATAACAATCAGTTTGCAGGAATTGAAACATAAATATATGTTTTATAAAAAATTCCCGTATGAAGTTTTAACTTCGTACGGGAATAACTTTTTTACATTAATTCGCAGATAAGGTTTGAGAATTCAACAGGGTCTTCAATTGTAAAGCCTTCAATGAGAAGTGCCTGAGAATAAAGAAGTTTTGCATATTTTGCAACGGTTTCTTTATCTGTGAGGAAAAGAGAGTTGAGTGTTTCAAAAATTCTGTGATTTGCATTGATTTCCAGAACTCTCTCTGCTTTTGCATTTATATCGTTTGGCATAGCACCGAGAACTTTTTCCATTTCAAGCGAAAGTTCACCTTTTGCGGTAAGGCATACGGGGTGGGTTTTAAGTCTTGAAGATGGTCTTACTTCTGTTACTTTTCCCTCAAGGCTTTCTTTCATGAATTCAAGCATTTCACGGCTTTCGTCTGCTTTTTTCTGTGTATCTTCTTTTTCTTCATCTGTTTCGAGACCTGCATCTTCTGCGGAAATCGAACGGAATTCTTTTTCTTCAAATTTGCCCATGATTTTAAGAGTGAATTCGTCAACATCCTGAGTGAGACAAAGGAATTCATAACCTTTTTCTTTTACAGCTTCGGACTGAGGAAGTTTCAGAATCTGCTCTTTGCTTTCACCGCAAGCGTAGTAAATGAATTTCTGGTCTTCTTTCATTCCTGAAACATATTCTTCAAGGGTGACAAGTTTTTCATTGTCACTTGATTCAAACATCAGCAGGTCTTTGAGTAGGTCAGTTGTTTCACCATAACCGCTGTAAAGACCGTATTTCAGGTTAAGACCGAACTGCTTGTAGAATTCCTCATATTTTTCTCTGTCATTTCTAAGCATTGAAAGGAGTTCAGACTTGATTTTCTTTTCAAGGCGTGAAGCAATGAGCTTTAACTGTCTGTCATGCTGGAGCATTTCACGGGAGATGTTAAGGGATAAATCCTGTGAGTCAACAAGACCTTTCACAAAACTGAAATGGTCAGGAAGAAGATCTTTGCATGAGTCCATAATAAGGACACCTGATGCATAAAGCTTAAGACCTTTTTCGTAATCACGGTTATAATAATTATAAGGAGCTTTTGAGGGGATGAAAAGAAGTGCATTGTAAGTTGAAACACCCTCAGTTGCCGTGTTTATAACTTTAAGAGGATTTGAAAAATCTGAGAAATTCATTTTGTAAAATTCATCATATTCTTCGTCTGAAATTTCATTTTTGTTCTTTTTCCACAGGGGAACCATGCTGTTGATTGTGGAGATTTCCTTATATTCTTCAAACTCTTTAGTTTCGTCATTTATTCTTGAAGAAGTAATTTCAGTTTTAATGGGATAACGGATGTAGTCTGAGTATTTTTTCACAAGACGTCGGATTGTATATTCGTTCAGGAAATCTGTGTAGTTTTCATCTTCCGTATCTTCTTTGATTTTAAGAACAATTGAAGTGCCGTAACTGTCTTTTTCACATTTTTCAATTGTATATCCGTCAGCACCTGTGGAATGCCATTTGTAAGCCTCCTCTGTGCCGTATGCTTTTGTGTACACCGTAACCTCGTCAGCCGTCATGAATGCAGAATAAAATCCCACACCAAATTGACCAATGATGTCGATTTCTTCATTCTTCTCATTTTCTTCCTTGAAAGAAAGCGAACCGCTTTTCGCAATTGTGCCAAGATTGTTTTCAAGGTCTTCCGCAGTCATACCGCAACCGTTGTCAGAAATTGTAAGAAGTCTGTTTTCCTTATCGGCTTCAATAAAAATTTCAAAATCCTCACGTGAAAGTCCTGTTCCTGCATTGTTCAGGGAATGGTAGTAAAGTTTGTCAATTGCATCACTTGCATTTGATATAATCTCACGCAGGAAAATTTCTTTGTGAGTATAAATTGAGTTAATCATAAGGTCAAGAAGTCTTTTTGACTCTGCTTTGAATTGTTTTTTAGCCATTTTTAACACTCCGTAATGTTGTTTTAGCACTCTTTGTGTACGAGTGCTAAAAATAATATAGACGATATTTATTAAACAATATATACTAAATTATTAACTGTTTGTTAAAATGGAAGAAAAAGTAAATTTTAATTGTAAAATACAGGAATGTTTGGTATAATAATAAACTGAGAAATAATGTGCAGAGGTGTAAAAGTAATGTCAGGAAAACTTATTGTTATTGAAGGGCTTGACGGCAGCGGAAAGTCAACACAGATTAATATTCTTGCAGAAATGGTCAAAGAAAAGGGTCTTGGGTATAAACAGATTAAACTTCCTAATTATGACGGTGAATCATCAGCACTTGTAAAAATGTATCTTGCAGGTGAATTCGGTAAAAACCCCGAAGACGTGAATGCTTATGCAGCCTCTGCTTTTTATGCGGTTGACCGTTTTGCATCTTTCAAAACGATATGGAAAGATGATTATGAAAAAGGTGCAGTAATTCTTGCAGACCGTTACACAACGTCAAACGCATATCATCAGATGATAAAACAGCCTGAAGAAAATTGGGACAGTTATATCCAATGGCTTGAAGATTTTGAGTATAATAAGATAGGAATTCCCAAACCTGACCTTGTAATTTACCTGGACATGCCTGTTGAAATTTCACAGAAGCTTATGAGTAAACGTTACGAAGGTAACGAAAGCAAAAAGGATGTTCATGAAGCAAATGTAGCATATCTCAACGCTTGCCGTAAAGCTGCATCTTATGCTGCAGAGAAAATGGGATGGGTGAAAATTGCATGTTCAGACGGAGAAAATGCAAGAAGCATTGAGGATATAGCTGAAGAAATAAGAACAAGTATAGAAAGGGTACTGTAATTTTATGCTTGAATTTAAAATTCCCACTCTTGATGACGTGGGGAAAATCAAAGATATTCTGAAAAATGTCACAGGGGATAACTGTCAGATGTGCCTGGGTTCATTTTACAATTGGGGACCTGAATATAATCTTGAAATTGCCTTTGCACACGGCTGCCTTGTAACAAAAAGCGGTAAAAAAGGCAAGGTGAATTATTGTTTCCCTCAGGGTGACGGTGACAGAAAAAAGATAATAGAAGAGCTGATGAAAGAAGAAAGTTTAAGTTTCTACGGACTTCTTGAAAGTGATGTTCATTTTGTGGAAAGAGAATTTCCCGGTAAATTTGAGTTCAGAGAAAACAGAGACTCGGCAGATTATATTTATCTTGTCGAAGATATGGCTGAACTTAAAGGCAAGAAATTCCATTCAAAAAGAAATCACCTAAAGTTTTTCGAAAAGCACTATAATTGGATTTATGAAAAACTGACGGAAGAAAATCTCCCGGACTGTATCAGAATGACGGAAAAATGGATTGAAGAAAACGAGGATAAAATCGAAGACGGTGTTGATACGGAACTTGATGTTATAAAAAGAGCGTTTGATTATTTCAGGCCTCTCGGATTTACAGGTGGAGTAATACGTGTTGACGGTGAAGTTGTTGCATGGACTCTTGGCGAAAAACTGAGTGAAGACACATTCTGTACGCATTTTGAAAAAGCCTTTTCTTCTATGAGAGGTGCTTATCCCATTATCAACCGTGAATTTGCAAAAAACGAGTTGTCTTCTTACACATTTGTCAATCGCGAAGAAGATATGGGACTTGAAGGACTGAGAAAAGCCAAACTTAGTTACAAACCTGTTAAATTAGGTATAATCTATAACGCAAATATGAGGTGACACATGTTTCGTTTTGCAGATGAAAATGACAGAAAACAGTTGCTTTCCTTGTGGAATGACTGCTTCGGTGACGGTGAAAAATACGTATATCCCTTTCTGGATACATTTCTTGGTAAAGATAATGTATATGTATATGAAGAAGAGGGAAAAGTTGTCAGCGTAGTTTATAGCCTTGACTGTGAAATTGACGGTAAAAAAGCACAGTATTTTTATGCCGTTGCAACGGATGAAAAATTCAGACGTCAGGGTCTTGCAAAAAAGGAAATAGAGTTTCTTATTGATTATAAAAGTAAACATGGTGCGGAAATTTTTCTTCTTACACCAAGTAATGAGAAAAACAGAAGCTATTACAAAACTCTCGGCTTTGAAGATTTCTTTTTCTGTGAAAAGAAAAAATTTTTAAAAGGTAAAGAAAAAGCAGATATTACCGAAGATTTTCAGATGTCTGACTTATATAATCTGAGAAAAAAAGTATTTTCAGAAAATTCTTTTGTTTCTTTCCCGGAAAAGCATTTTTTATTTGCACTGAAATTTTCAGAAAAGATTTTCACATGGAAAAAAGAAGAAAAAACAGTTGCCTATGCACTTGTTGACGGCAAAAAAATAACAGAACTTTGTTGCGAAGAAAATGAAGAAATTTTTGTTTCATCTGTTCTTGACAAAATCGGCACAGAAAGTGCAGAAATATATGTACCTCTGAGAGAAAATGAAAATCCTGACAGTTGCAAAATTTCACGTGGTATGATATACTGTTCTAATAAAGATTTGAAAGAAAAACTTAAGGCGAATACATTTCTTTCCCTTAATCTGGAGTGATAAATTATGATATATGTTTTTATGGCAAACGGGACTGAAGAGGTTGAAGCGGTTGCAACAATTGATATGTTAAGACGTGCTGAACTTGATGTTATGACTCTTGGTATCGGTTCGCAGATGATTGTAGGTTCACATGGCATAGGTCTTGTATGCGATGCTGATGCAAAAAATATTGAGCCTGATGAAACTATGCAGGCAGTTGTAATTCCCGGAGGAATGCCAGGAACTCTCAATATTGAAAAATCTCCTGTAGCACAGAAGTTTATTGACTATGCCGCTGAAAACGGAAAACTTATCTGTGCAATTTGTGCCGCACCTTCAGTCCTTGGTCACAAAGGTCTTCTTAAGGGTAAAAAGGCAACATGCTTCCCGGGCTTTGAAGATGAACTTGAGGGCGCAGAACTTGTCAATGAAGGTGTAGTTATGGACGGCAACATCATAACTGCAAAAGGTGCAGGTGTAGCAATAGAGTTCGGACTTAAAATTGCCGAGCAGTTTGCAGGAAAAGAAGAAGCAGACAAAATTTATCTTTCAATTCAGAAAGCATAATAAAGATTTTTATAAAGAAAAGGAGGGGCTTTTATGGATGATTTTTTCTCAAACGAAAATAATGATTTCCTTTCAGATTTCACAACTCCCGAGAAAAAAGAAAAAAGACCGCCTGAATACAATGCAGAATCAAGAAAAAAGAAAGTGGAGAATTTTGTTCTTCACATAGAAGAATTTTCTGATAAACCTTCTCATGAGGAAAAGAAGCATGAAACGGTGGCTTCAAACAGACCTCAGGCAAAAGGTGAGGTTTACTTTGCAAATTATCAGAAGAATTCAGGCAATTCTGTAGCACCGAGATATACAGGTGCAGCTCACTCTCAGAGAAGAACACAGCAGGGTGGAACTCCTGATAATCGTCAGAGAGCTGCAAATGACCTTGATATGTTCAGTGATGCAGGTGAAAGACACCGTCCTCCTCAGGACAAGCCGGTTTCGAAACAACAGCCTGTAAAAAAACAAAAAAAGAGAAAAAGAAGACTGACGGATGAAGAACTGAAAAAACTCCGTGACACTTATTCAAGAACATTCTATATCGCAATGGTGTGTGTTCTTGTGCTGACTGTTACTCTTTCAACGATAGGTATACAGTGTGTCAATGATGCACTCGCCTTGTCTGTAAGTGAAGAGGAAGTTGAAGTTACAATTACCGACGGTATAACAACAGGTGAGGCAATTGACCTTTTTAAAGAAAAAGGGCTTATCAATGTAAAATGGTTCTCTAAATTTTTCGCGAAATTCAGAGGATATGATGAAGAAGGTATTCATTACTATGTAAATGGTGAAGAACGTCTTCAGCCTTACGTTGGCGGAACATATTATCTTTCAAGTTCCATGGGTATTGAAGGTATGCTCAATATTATCCTTGACAATTCCGCAGGTTCTGAACAGACAGTAAGCGTTACTTTTCCCGAAGGTTACACAATCGCACAGATTGTCAACCGTCTTGAAGATTACGAAGTTATAACAGACGACAAAAAGTTTATAAGTGCTGCAAATTACGACTATAATTATGCTTTCCTTGATAGCGAGAAAAACGGAATGGCACTTAATCTTGAAGGTTACCTTTTCCCTGATACCTACGATATGTTTATCGGTGAAAGCACTTCAAGTATTGTCAAACGTTTCCTTGACAATTTTGATGAAAAATGGACTGATAAATATGCAGCCCGTGCAGAAGAATTAGGCTTTACTACAAGTGAAATTATTACAATTGCTTCAATCATTCAGAAAGAAGCTGCAGGTTCTGCACAGATGGCGGACATTTCCTCCGTTATTCACAACAGACTTAAAAAGTCAATGAACTATCCTATGCTTCAGTGTGATTCAACAGCACTTTATGTTACAAAACATCTCACCGACCTTTTAGGTGAAAACAAGGCTATGGGATATCTTGATAAGTACGATACAGCAATGTGTATGGGACTCCCCGAAGGACCTATCTGTAATCCGGGACTTGACGCAATACAGGCGGCACTTTATCCCTCGGACACAAATTATATGTATTTCTGCCACGATAAGAGTGGTAACGTTTACTATGCTGCAACAGACTATGAACATCAGCAGAACGTAGCGAAAATCAGATAAAGGATTGAATTTTTTGATTAAAGATTTTGTAAAACCTGAAGTTCTTGCCCCTGCGGGTGATTGGGAGAGACTTGTATCAGCCGTGAATTTCGGTGCTGATGCGGTGTATCTTGGAGGAGGAATGTTCGGAATGAGAACATCTCCCTCAAATTTCAGTAATGAAGAACTTGCAAAAGCAGTAGCCTTTGCCCACTCAAAGGGTGTAAAAGTTTATCTTACATGTAACACAGTACCGAGAAATAACGAAGTTGATGTGCTTCCCGAATTTCTCGGAATGGCAGAAAACGCAGGTGTTGATGCCCTTATTATTTCAGACATCGGAACATTGACTCATGCAAAAAAATATGCCCCGAAAACTGAAATTCATATTTCGACTCAGGCAGGCATCACAAACTATGCAACTGCAAATGCATTTTATGAAATGGGTGCAAAAAGAGTCGTTCTTGCACGTGAACTTTCAATGGAAGATATTGCTGTTCTTCGTTCAAAAACTCCCAAAGAACTTGATATTGAATGCTTCGTTCACGGTGCTATGTGTGTGTCTTTTTCAGGCAGATGCTTACTTTCAAACTACCTTGTGGGCAGAGACTCAAACAGAGGTGACTGTGCACAGCCTTGCAGATGGAAATACCATATTATGGAAGAAACACGTCCCGGCGTATATTTCCCTATTGAACAGGATGATAATGGTACATACATCATGAATGCAAGGGATATGTGTATGATTGAGCATATTCCGGAGCTTGTGAATGCAGGCGTTACTTCTCTTAAAATTGAAGGCAGAGCAAAATCTGCTTATTATACTGCGGCGGTAACAAATGCATACCGTGCAGCAGTTGATGAATTTATGAAAAATCCCACGGACGACTTTGTTGTTTCACCATGGATTAAGGAAGAAATGAGAAAAGTAAGTTACCGTGAATACTGTACGGGATTTTATTTTGGTTCTCCCATTGAAAATGCAGAAATTTACTACGAAGGCGGTTACCGCAGAGAGTGGGATGTTGTTGCAGTTTGTGAAAAATGGGAAAATGGTGAACTTTTTGCAGTTCAGAGAAATAAATTCCTTGACGGTGATACCCTTGAAATTGTAGAGCCGGGTAAAGAACCTTTCTCTGTTATCGTGAAAGAACTTAAAAATGAAGCAGGCGAGAGAGTTGAAAGTGCCCCTCATGCTACAATGAAACTGTCCTTTGCTTGTGACAGAGAAGTTGAAGCAGGTGCGATTATCAGAAAACAAAAAGAAGAACCAAAAAGAGTGATTATCTGATGGAATACAGAATTAACGTCAGTGAAATAAAAGAAATGAGCCAAATATTGAATGCGGGTGACAGAGTGTTTCTTACAGGCACTGTCTATACTTCACGTGATGCGGCTCATAAAAGAATAAAAGAAGCCCTTGAAAAAGGGGATAAACTTCCCTATGACCTTAACGGTGCGGTTATTTATTATGTTGGTCCCACACCAACACCCCCGGGTATGGTTGTAGGTTCATGCGGACCGACAACTTCCTCAAGAATGGATGTTTTTTCACCTTTGTTACTTGATAAAGGTCTTGCGGCAATGGTGGGTAAAGGTCCGAGAAATGATGAAGTATGTGAAGCCATTGTTAGAAATAAAGCAGTTTATTTCTGCGCTGTCGGTGGAGCAGGTGCCCTTCTTGCGAAGAGCGTGAAAAAATGCGATGTTGTAGCTTATGAAGATTTAGGTTGCGAATCGGTAAAAAAAATGGAAATTGAAAATCTTCCCCTTATTGTGGCAATTGATTCACATGGCGGAAATTTGTTTAAAAAGTAAGGTGCGAAAGAGAATGTCAGAGCAAAAACCCCTTGAAGCGGTCATCGTCGGCGGTGGACACAGAAGCATGAATTACGCGGAACTTTCCGTCATTGACCCAACCAAATTAAAAATTACAGGTGTTGCAGACCCGGATTCAAACAGAAGAAAAATGATTGCTGAAAAGTTTTCAATTCCTGAGTGTCATCAGTTTGAAACAGCAGAAGAATTGGCATCAGTTCCTAAATTTGCAGATGCTGTAATCAATGGGACAATGGACCATATTCATGTAAAAACAACAATCCCTCTCTTGAAAGCAGGGTATGATGTGCTTCTTGAAAAGCCTTTTGCGGTTAACGAAAAAGAAGCAAGAGAACTTGTTGATACTGCAAAGAAATTCGGCAGAAAAGTAATGGTCTGCTTTGTCCTCAGATATGCACCGTTTTACAGACAGATAAAAGAGAAAATCGTTGCAGGTGAGATAGGTGAAATTCTCAACATTCAGACATCAGAATTTGTAAGTTATCACCACATGTCAACAAGCCATGTAAGAGGTAAATGGAACAATTCCGAAAGATGTCACGCATCAATGCTTCTTGCAAAATGTTGCCATGACCTTGATATCATGGTATGGATGATGGGTGATAACAAACCCGTCTCGGTTTCAAGTTTCGGCAGTAACATTCAGTTCAGACCTGAGAATGCTCCTGAAAATTCAGGAAACCGATGTCTTGTGGACTGTCCTCTTGTTGATGAATGTCTTTATTCTGCAAAGAGAATTTATATTGATCACCCTGACAGATGGTCTTTCTATGTGTGGGATAAACTTGAACACTTGGAAAACCCCACAATTGAAGATAAAATTGAGCTTCTCAAAACCTCACCATATGGGGTATGTGCTTACAAGAGTGACAACAATGTTGTTGACCATCAGAGCGTGCTTGTGAATTTTGAAAGCGGTGCAACGGGTACACACAATATGGTTGGCGGTTCTTCAAGAGGACTGAGAACAATACATATTACAGGAACAAAAGGTGAAATTTTCGGCAATTGCGAAGACGGAATTTTCACCGTTCAGAAAATAAATCCAGCGCCGGGTTGTGAGTTTGATACTGAAACTTTTGACACAAGCGTTGATGGTGATTCTCACGGTGGCGGTGACATCGGACTCATTTCAGATTTCGTTGACTATGTAAGGGATGATAGAATGTCTGTTTCCTGTACGTCGATTGAAACATCACTTCTCGGACATCTCGTTGTTTTCCTTGCAGATGAATCAAGAGAAAATGGCGGAAAAATAATGAAAATTTAAAATCAGGAGGCACAAAAAATGAAAAAAATTGCAAAAATCTCAGTTTCATTTCTTCTCGTACTCTCAGTTGTTTTTTCTCTTGCAGCACCTTCTTTTGCAGCAGAAAAAAAGTGTGACTGCGGTGAAGAACCCGTAATTTACGTTGCAGCACTCGGTAGTGCAACACTTTACAACAATGCAGATACAGAAGACGAAGAAGTTGTTTTCCGTCCCGAAGCAGATGCTTATGTAAAACTTATCGGCTCACTTCTTCTTCCCATCGGAAGACTTATAATTGACGGCAATTACAATGCTTTCGGCAAAAGTCTTTCAGCTGCAGTAAACGGAGTTTTCGGTAAACTTGCAAATGCTGAAAACGGTGATTCTACATCTAATATCACAACAAAAGAAGAACTTCCCACAGACCCCACTCACGGTCTTGATTACAGTTACTACTTTGGTTATGACTTCCGTGCAGACCCCCTTGTTGTTGCAGACGACCTGAACAATTATGTTCAGCATGTAAAAAAACTTACAGGTCATGATCAGGTCCGTTTCAAAGCTTCATCAATGGGCGGCGTTATGGCGATGGCATATTTTGCAGAATATGGTCATGAAGATATTAAATCAGTAATTTTCCAGAACTGCCCCATTAAAGGTACAGCAGTTGCAGGTGCGCTTTTCTGCGGTGAAGTTGAAATCAATCCCACAGCGCTTTACAGATACGCTTCAACTGCAATCACAACAATGGTTCCCGGTGTAGGAGGTAAAATTCTTACATTCCTTGTTGATACTCTCAACAATGCAGGAGTTTTCAAGAAACTTACAGATTTTGCAGGCGGTCTTGTTGATAACCTTGTAGATCAGGTTTTTGAAGAATCACTTATTCCTGTTTTCAAAGCAAACTGCGGTATCTGGTCTTTTGTTCCTGACGAATATTACGAAGATGCAAAGAAATTCATGCTCGGTGAAAATCCCAACGAAGAACTTCTTGCAAGAATTGACGCATACCACTACGGAGTTCAGGGTAAGGCAGACGAAATCCTGAACGGACTTATTGCAGACGGTGTGCCTGTAATGATTGTTTCAGCAACAAACGTACAGAGAACACCTCTTGTAACTGCATGGAAGAACGACTCTGACGGAACGGTTGACACAATGTATTCATCAGTAGGTGCAACTGTTGCAGACCACGGAGCAAAACTTGCAGAGGATTACAAACAGAAGAACACAGAATGCGGTCATAACCATATTTCTCCCGATAAGAGAATTGATGCTTCAACATGTGCACTTCCTGAACAGACATGGTTTGTGAAAGACATGATGCATTGTACAACTCACGACGGTCATCAGGCTCTTTACAGATGGTTCCAGGAAAATGACGACAGCATCCAGACAATTCATTCAAATAAGGATTATCCTCAGTTCCTTCAGAACGATATCGAAAACAATAAACTGGTTCCCGAAAAATAAACACTGAAAGAAGAAGCCATCAGTCGGATACTGATGGCTTCTCATTTTTAGTACTCTGATTTGTTGTTTTTCTTGTTATTGTCCTGCTTCTTGTTTTCATTAGAAGGACAATTTCTGTTCTGATTCTGGTTCTGGTTGTTCTGATTCTGCTTGTTCTGATTATTGTTTCTTTCGTTCATTATAAAAACTCCTTTTAAATAATCGGGATTTCTTCCCGTTCTATTTTCTGCTGAAAAACAAAATTTATACCGCTAAGGCAATATTTTGCATTTTTGATTTTTTAACAGATGATAAATTTAAACAGTTGTCATAATGTTGTTTTTTAAAAATAAGTGTGTTATACTTGAAAGGAAAAAGTTACACATTTTGAACTCAGGGAGGCATAGGAAATCAAATGAAAATAGCACTTTTTGGTACAAATCAGAGTAAATTCTCCAAGGTTTACACGCCTGAGGTGTTAAAAAAACTTGGTGAATATGGTGAACTGTCACAGAAAATTAACCATAAAAATCTTGAAGAAAATGTCGATTTTCTTCAAGATTGTGAAATTGCATTTTCAACATGGGGGATGCCTCAGTTTACAAAGGATGAAATTTCAAAGTATATGCCGAAACTGAAAGCGGTTTTTTATTCAGCAGGTACTGTTCAGTATTTTGCACGCCCTTTTCTTGAAAGCGGTGTAAAGGTTTTCAGCGCATTTGCAGCAAATGCCGTGCCTGTCGCAGAATACACTTTTGCACAGATAACCCTTGCGGCAAAAGGATATTTTCAATCTGAAAAAAATTATCGTATTCTTCCTTTGCGTTCACTTAGCTTTGCTAATTCAGCAACGGGTAATTTTGAGTGCAAAGTAGGTCTTGCAGGTCTCGGTGCAATCGGAAAAATGGTTGCAGAAAAACTGAAAGCACTTGATGTTGAAGTTTATGCCTGTGACCCTTTTGTGCCGGAAGAAACGGCAAAAGAACTTGAAGTTAAACTTGTTGATATGGAAACGCTTTTCAGCGAATGTGATATTATCAGCAATCATCTGGCAAATAAACCTGAACTTGAAAATATATTCAATCGCAAACTTTTCAAGAAAATGAAAAAACACTCAACGTTTATAAATACAGGTAGGGGAGCACAGGTTGCCGAATATTCACTTGCATGGTCTCTTCTTTGTCATCCGTCACGAACTTTTATCGGAGATGTTATCAAAAATGAGACTTTCCCCTACATTAGCCCTCTTTTCTGGTGTCCTAATGCGGTTCTCACTCCTCATATTGCCGGAAGTACGGGAAAAGAACCGCAGAGAATGGCTTATTATATGATCGAGGAAATGGAAAGATTTAATTCGGGTGAACCCACAAAATATGAAGTTACACTTGAAATGCTTGAAAAAATGGCATGAGATTATAACAGAGGAAAGAATAAAAATAAGGAATTAAACTATGAAAACTGTGAAACTGCCTTATGTACTGGCAAGAGAAATTAAAATTTATGAAAAAAACGACTCTGCCGTGCCGGAGCTTTTGTTTAAAAATATAGGAAACGGTGTACCTTGTGAACTTGAATCTATCCGTGAAGAATTGCCGTCAAAGAAAAACAGTTACACCTGTTATGCGAAAACTGATAAAGCTTTGTGGATAGGAGCAGATAACGGATTGACACGTTATGAAGCCCACGCAGAATACAGGGCCGATAAAGTTATGCTTTTTTCTGCCCAAAGACATCTTGCAGATAATAAAGTCCTTTCTGTTTATGCTCCGGACGCAAAAGAAGAAAGTGTGTGGGTGCTGACTGAAACAGCAGCAACACACATCCGCCTTTTGAGAATTACCGCAGAAGAAAAAGCAAGAAGGCTTACAGAAGAAACTCATAAATATATAGACAGGCACGGACTTGTAACGCAGCGTTATCTCGCCAAAGACCGTGATCCTGATTCCCGTTTTCCTTACGGACATTCTGATAATTCAGGCGCATTTACGGCAACTTTTGCAATGGGTGAGCTTTTTAAATATGCTTATTACAGAGAAAAATACGGAAAAAGCCATCCTTCGAGTGTACGTGCAAAAGAAAGTGCCGTACGTGCAACGGAAGCCTGTCAGCTTCTCATGTACATTTCATGCCGTGATAACGGATTTGTTGCACGAACATTTTTAACACCTGATGAGCCTGTTCCCGATGACGGATTATTCTATCGTATTGAAAACGGTAAAGCAACATGTCTGCCTACAACCGATTCAAGAAGAAAAAGATATAACGGTCGTGTTATCCCTGCCGTGTGCTGTGTTCCTAAAAGACTTGCTCATCTTTATGAGGATGAGGGACATACGATTGAAGGCATAGTCTATAAAGGTGATACAAGCAGCGATGAGATCACACCTCATTATATGCTGATGTATTTTGCACATCTTATTCTCGGTGAGGAAGACCCTGAACTTGATGAAATTATAAAAACATCTGCAAAAAATACACTCCGACATATCAACAGACACGGCAACAGACTTATGGAGTGTTTCGGTAAACCCACATCATGGGGCAGATGGGATAAAAAGCATTTCAGATTTGGAATAGGTTGGGCAGATGCACCTCTCAAAACAGCAGAACTCCTTATGTACCATAAGGTAGTTATGGCAATAACAGGGGAAAAAGGCGAGTGGGAAGAAAGTTACAACCGACTTATAAACGAAAATAATTATGCAGAGATTTCTACTGAACACGAAAAACGGCTTAAAGTAATTTCTGCACTATGCCACAGAGAACCTGTTGAAGGAATGATGTACGGTGATCATATTGTAGCAGTCGGTGCGTTCTGGCTTCTTATCATGCTTGAAGAGGATGAAAAACTCAGAACGATATACAGAAAAGGTTTGCGTGGATGGAACGGAACAATCCGAAGAGAGCATAACCCCATATATGATTTTATGTTTATGCTCAGTTGTCCTGATGATGAAATTGACACAAATCTGCTGTCAGATTGGTTCAGGAGACAGAATGTTTCAAACCTTGCAGCAAGTGTAAATGTTACAAACCGCGAGGATGTGAAGTGTATCAAACGTCTCAGCGGCAAAAAAGAAACATCAAAACTTCTTATGCCTGATGAACGAGCAATCACAAAATATGACCGTAACCCCTATGATTTTCTTGATGAAGATGTTGCAAACGGTACGCGCATGATTGAAAGTTGTTATGTTTACACTACTGCATATTGGCTCGGCAAATATTACGGTCTTATTGAAGATGAAGACTCTATCTCGTTGACCACATCCATCCCACAAAAGCGGGATATAAAATCTGGTGGTTCCCCAATATCAGGGAAAATTATATAGTATTATAAAATAAATAAAAGACCTTGAAACTGTGCACAGGTCCGTAAAAAAAGCACAATGAAAAAAAGCATCCTATGGTAGGATAAAAGAAAATACCATAGGAGGCTGTTTTTTGTACTGTACGTACAATTTGGGGCAGTGCAATCCGAGATTTGCCAAAAACAAGTCTCGGATTTTTTGTAAAATAGGCAGTATCGAAAATTTTGTATAAAAGCAATATCAGTAACAAGCAAAAAAATCAGTATTGCAGTGTAGCCAAACTGCGGGATTGTTCTCATGTTAACTGTTTTTCTGTTCATCAATATTGATACCTACGGTCATCTGGACACAAAAAGCAATATTCTTTTATCCGCTTGATTGAATATCTGAATTATTAAGAATTGTTATGAATTTAACAAAACATCAAAAGAGAGTTGAAAAGTTTATTCAGATGTGGTAATATTTAACGGGTATGTGTATTTAAAGATAAAACAACAAAGAAGATGATTTAGTGACTGATAAAGAACTGAAAAAGCTCAGTCGTCTTGAGCTGCTTGAGCTTCTTCTGACTGAAAGCCGTGAAAATGAGCGGCTCAGAGAAGAACTTGA
>JAZOAY010000077.1:0-4101 GCA_045595725.1 Acutalibacteraceae bacterium
TTTCTGTTCTCCTTGAACCTTTACTTGAAGTAATTCTCTCACTTCTGCTCGGATTTATAATGGGAAATATTTTCACGTTCTGCGAAAAGTTCTTCCATTCACGTTCGAAACGTATGGCAGTTTCCGTTACTTTTGTTATGATGACCGTTGCAATATCCTTACTTAAATTCAAAGTCGGCGGTATTCACATCGGATTTTCTTCACTTCTTGCATGTATGATGCTTGGTACGGTGTTCTGCAATGAATGTGATGTTTCGGAAGAACTTATGGACAGAGCAGACAGATGGACTGCCCCTATTCTCATCTTATTCTTCGTTATCAGCGGTGCAGAACTTGACCTCTCGGTTTTCTCAGACTGGGCAGTTGTGGCAGTAGGTGCAACTTACATACTTTCCCGTTCTGTAGGTAAATATTTCGGTGCAGGTATAAGCGCAAGAATGACAAAGTGTAATGATAACATAATCAAATATCTTGGTATCACACTTCTTCCTCAGGCAGGTGTTGCTCTCGGTATGGCAATCAAGGCTGTTGAACTTGGTCCTGACGGTGCAATCGTAAGAAACATTACACTTTTCGCAGTCCTCATTTACGAAATTGTAGGTCCCTTCCTCACAAAAATCGCACTTACAAAAGCAGGCGATATCAGAAAAGAAGGAAGAATCAGTGCCAGAGACGAACACATCGCAAAGAAAAATGCTGAACAAGCAAACTAAACCTCTCACATCGAAGATATATTGTTGATTTTTTTCATATAATGTGTTAAAATCCTTTTTGACTAATTTCAGGAGGTTGGAAAATTTTGAAAAAATTCTCGGTTAAATTAATCGCATTATTCCTTGTACTCTTAACCATGTGTTCATGTGTATTCACCGTATCTGCAGCAATCATTGACGAAGTTACCGGAGAAGTTTCCGGCGAAAACGAAAATGAAAGCGGAAACGGAAATGAAAACGAAGGCGGAAATGAAAGCAATGTCCCCGAAGAACCTTCGGAAGATGTTGTTACACCTGAAATCACAATTTCAAGTGACCACCTTTCAGTTACCAAAGGCAAGACAATTCACCTTACAGCAACTGTAACAGGTGTACAAGAAACACCTGCTATCACATGGACTTCTTCTGATGAAAAAATCGCAACAGTTAATGAAAACGGCGAGGTTAAAGGCAAGTCAGCAGGTAAAACAATCATTACTGCGTCTGCAACTGTTGACGGTAAAAAAATCAGTGCAGACTATGCACTTAATGTTGTTACAAGCTCAAACTTTATTAAAGATTTACTTGAAAAGCAACAGGTTCTCAGTTATCAGTACAGTTACACAGATGACTATTACTATACCAACGACAAGGAAGCATGGCAGTATGATTTCGGATACGGCCCTATCTATGATCTGGCTGCACCATTCATTCTTCTAGAATATGACTATGTACGAGTTTTCTTCGAATACGAAGGTAAAGACTGGATGATTCAGCTTTGGAAAGGTCAGTACGGTCTTATCTTCTACGGTTCTGAAATCGGAATTTACACTAAACCTCACACTGACGAAAAAGATAATATTTTCACTTTTTACTCCTGTCCTGCCACAGAAGACTGGGTTAAAATGGAAATGACTCTCTTCCATGAGGAAAGAGACGGTTCGTGGACAAGAGAGTTTACAAGACCTTATGACACTTACTGGTGGTGTACCGGTTTCAAAGACGGACATCTGAGAATTGAAGAACCTGCTGATGAACTCCGTATGGTAGGCAGACTTACTCTTAAAAGCGAAGAAATGACTGAACTTTTTGCAAAAGGTCTTCTTGATTGCAAATTCAAACAGGTTGACAGTAAAGAAAAAGTTACAAACGATACTTTCTATGTTGAGGGAAGTGACATCTACCTTCAGTGGCAAAATATCAATGAAGCAGAAAATACAATGCCTATTAAAGTCACTTTGGGTATCATCTTTACAGCAAGATTTATCAGAGCTCTTTTCCTCTTCCCCTTCTTAGGTTTTGCAGCATTCTTTATTCCCTAAGGTAATATAAACTAACACCCTGAAAAGAATTTATCTTTTCAGGGTGTTTATTTATTTCACTTGTACATTTATTTCATCGGTATATTCCGGTATCGCTTCTTTTCTTGAAACAACAAACGACGCCATTATGTTTGCCCTGTCAAGACATGTCTGCAACTCTGCTCCGTTAAGATAATTGTAAAGGAAGCATGCACACATACTGTCCCCTGCACCAACTGATGAAACTTCATTGACGGAAAGTCCTTTTGCCCTGTAAATTTTATTTGTCTCTTTATCATAAAGCTCTGCACCGTCTGAGTCAAGCGTGAGAAGTATTTTTTCAATATTATATTTTTCGCTTAATTCTTCAACGCTTTCGCAAAATCCCGCTTCTTTAAGAAATCTGAATTCATCTCTGTTGATTTTCAGAATATCGGTGATCAAAAGACTGTCCGTAATTATTTCATTAGTGTAATAATGTTGTCTTAAATTCATATCATAGAAAACTGTAGGAAATTTGATATTGTCAAAAACCTTCTTAAGAGAAGAAAATGATTTCGTCTCCCTCTGAGCAAGAGTACCGATGTATAAAACATCAAAATTCTCTTTTTTCATGTCTTCAAGCATTTCATCTGTTACTTCAATATTGTCATAAGCAGAAATCATGCTCAAATCATAATCAGGCTCTGCACCTTTATATGTAACACGGCATACACCTGTTTTATATTCTTTGTTTACATTCACGTATTTTGTATTTACGCTGAAATTTTCTGCACTCTCAAGTGCAATTTTTCCCAGTTCATCATCACCCACACTGCTGAGCATATACCCTTCTCCACCGAGTTTTGAGAAATGAGAACAAAAATTCATCGGTGCTCCGCCAAGAATACTTTCGTTTTTTGCAACATCAACATCAAAAAGAATTTCACCGAACGCAAGAGTTTTCATTTTATCAACCTACTTTCGCATTTCAGTATATACCATCGGAACAATTTTTTCAACAAAAATGTTGACAAGTTTTCTTCACTGTGATAAAATCAGTAAAAAGAAAAACCTTTGAGAAAGAATAGTATCCGTCAGGGAGTTTCAAGAGAGTGGTTGGCAGGTGTAAAACCATAATGAACGGGCGGTGAATGGACTTTTGAGGGCAGCCCGAAATTTTTAAGAAAAGTAGGCGTTGACGGCAACCGACCGTTACCACGGGAGCGTATGATGGTACGCGTAAACAACCAACACGGGTGGTACAGCAGATTTATTCTGTCCCTATTGGGGCGGGATTTTTTATTTTCTGAGGAGAGATTTTTATGTTTATTATGTCAAAACGATGGCGTATCTGAATAAATTCAGGAGAAACATAATAACTGTAAATTAAAGGAGATTATTAAAAAATGAACAAATACAGAGATTACGATAATTATTTAAAAGAATTCCCCGATGAAAACGGTTACTTCGGTGAATACGGCGGTGCTTTCCTTTCTGATGAACTTGTACCCGCTTTCAAAGAAATCACAAGCTCATATCAGGCAATCTGCCATTCAGCACAATTTATAAACGAACTGAGAAGAATAAGAAAAGAATTTCAGGGCAGACCTACTCCCGTTTACCATTGTGAAAGACTGTCAGGCCTTTTCGGCAACTGTCAGATTTACCTTAAACGTGAGGACTTAAACCACACAGGCGCCCACAAACTCAACCACTGCATGGGTGAAGGTCTTCTTGCAAAATATATGGGTAAGAAAAAAGTTATTGCCGAAACAGGTGCAGGTCAGCACGGTGTTGCTCTTGCAACTGCAGCAGCATATTTCGGACTTGAATGTGATATTTACATGGGCGAAGTTGATATTGCAAAACAGCATCCTAACGTTATCAGAATGAAAATGCTGGGTGCAAATGTTATTCCCGTAACACACGGTCTTAAAACTCTTAAAGAAGCAGTAGATGCAGCTTTTGACGCTTACATCAGAGAATATAAAGATGCAATTTACTGCATCGGTTCATGCCTCGGACCTCATCCTTTCCCCATGATGGTAAGAGATTTCCAATCAGTTATCGGTATTGAAGCAAGAGAACAGTTCAAAGAAATGACAGGCAACATGCCTGATGCAGTA
>JAZOAY010000078.1:0-17595 GCA_045595725.1 Acutalibacteraceae bacterium
AGCTTGCTTCAAACTTTAAAACACCTTATTTCGCTCAAAGCTTTAAGGAGTTTTGTGGAAGGTGGCACATATCTTTGTCCTCTTGGTTCAGAGATTATGTGTATATCCCTTTAGGTGGAAACAGAGTGAAGGCATTAAGATATATATTTAATGTTTTTGTTACGATGCTTTTAAGTGGTATCTGGCATGGTGCTTCATGGAATTTTGTGTTATGGGGACTTTTGCATGCTCTTTTACAGGTGATTGAAAGATTTGTTTACAAATCAAGTCTTTTTTCAAATGTAGCAAAAGAAAAACCTGCTCTTCCTGTGAGAGTATTGAAAACTGCAGTTGTTTTTATTCTTGTTTGTTTCACATGGATTTTCTTCAGAGCAGAGACAATCTCGGATTCATTATTTGTAGTTTCAAATATGTTTAATGGTATTTCTTCTCCTGTTTCTTATTTGTTAAACGGTATTTCTAATATATCTTTTAATATAGAAGACATTGTGAAACTTGCTTTGTCAATGGCTCTTCTTTTTGTGGGGGATTATTGGTTGTTTAAATGCGATGCATATAAAAAAATCGGTGAAATCAAACCTGCTTTACGTTGGATAATATACATTATTGTATTGCTTTTTATCGTAATTTTTACACCGGATAACGCTTCAAATGAATTTATTTATTTTAATTTCTAAGGAGAATGAAAAATGTTTAAACTTGTTAGAAATTTAATAGCTGCTGTTCTAGCTGTTGCAATATGCTTGTTTTCTGTTCTTGCAGTAGGACAGTTGGTGCCTAACCAGTATATCAATGCATATACCGGTGCTCTTGCTGATAAATATGATTTGCTCAATGTACCTGACCGTGAACCATCAATTATTCTGGTTGGTGGTTCGAATCTTGGTTTTGGTGTGAATTGTGAAAAAATCAGTAAACATCTTGGAATGAATGTGATAAATGCGGGATTACATGCGGGACTTTGTCGAGATTTTCAGTTAAACCTTATAAAAACGAATATTGTTAAAGGTGATATAATTGTACTTTGTTTTGAATATACGGCTTTTGCTGATAAGAATATGACACCTTCAACAACATGGTATGCAATAGATGGTTACCCAAGGCTGATTAGATTATTACCTCAGAATGAAGTTTTTAATCTTGTCAGATATTATCCTTTATACTTTTTAATGAAAGTTAAAGATGCAATTTTTAATCCATATCCTGAACCGTCTGGTGAAGCATATTATAGAAAATACTTCAACGAATATGGTGATCTTATCTATCCAAGATCAGAAAATACCAGAAAACCTGAGGAAATTGAACGAAATATTAATATCGATAAAACTATTGTTTCTGAAAAAGCGATAGAAAGTTTGAAAACTTTTAAAAAGTTTTGTCATGAAAAAGGTGCAGAGGTATATTTTTCTTCTCCATCAATTGATGAACTTTCTGTTATTACTTCTCCGACAGATATAAAGGAATTTGAAGAATACCTTGAATTATCAACTGACATCAAAAGAATATCTGACACGGAAGAATATATTCTTAAAACCGAATATTTTTATGACACATATTATCATCTGAATGATAAAGGTGTTGATGTCAGAACAGAGTTGTTAATTAATGACTTGGAAAAAATTACTAGATAAAACAAATCCTGAATGTTATGGTTACCACAACATTCAGGATTTGTTTTTTATTAAGTTAATTCATCAGAATAATTTAAGTTTCCTGCTGAAACTGTTCGCTGATTTCACGAAGCAATAATTCTGCATTTTGTCTGTCGATTTCTGCTTTTATTTCATCTGAAAGAAGTTTTTCTTGTGAAGAGTCAAACTTCATAACAAATGAACGGGCAAACTTTTTCTTTCTGATTATGAAAATATAGAGAAGTAAAATTATAATGCCTGCAACAGAAAGATATATACCGATTTTAAGCCCCTTGGGAGTGTATTCAAACTCAATGGTGTGCGTACCTTCGCTGAGATTTATTCCGAGAAGTGCTTTACCGATATCAATAAGTTCTTCGCTGTTGAGTTTTTCTCCGTCTACAGTTACAGACCATCCGGTGTCATAAGGAATAGAAGTATAAAGAATTCCGTCTTCAACGGCAGTTACCGTACCTGAAATTTTTGTGTCGGTGAATTCTTCAACATTAAGTGACTGACCTTTAAGGATGTTGTACCCTTCGATAAATTTTTCCATGTTTACAGATCTCAGCATAAAGTCTGCATACCCGTCTGTAACCCCTTCCTTGACTGTAAATCTTAATGTTATTGTTTCATTGGCAACGCATTCACCAAGGTCAAGGATATAGTGTTCATCATCAACATTTTGTGTTATCTGTTTTCCGAAATATTCAACCGTAAGTTCGTCAAGACTGCTTGAATCAACGTACAGATAAAAGTTCTTTGTTTTTTCGGGAAGCACAAGAACGGTTATTTCCCCACCACCGTCACTATAATCTGCAGTAAAATAAATGCAGTCTGAACCGTCAGAAGGATTTGAAATATCGGAAACTGAAAAACCTGAAATATCAAATATTTCTTCGTTTTCAAAAACGTTACTTATACCGCATGCACGTTCAAAATAGTCATTTTGCACCATGAACGGGTCATAGTTGTCATAGTCCCAATTTTTCATTGAAGAATTAACCATGTATGCTACAGGAAGAGAATACTTATTTTCATATGCGGTAAAAGTATCATTTCCACCAATCAGGTCAAACAGTTTTTCATTCATTGTAACATCTTCCGTATTGTTGACAATGTAATCCAGTGAGAACATTGCGTTGTAAACGGGAGTTTGCATGTTGTAAGTGTAGGAGTTGATGTAGTTGCCGTATAAACCTAAGTTCTGATGAAGGTTTGCAACTTTTTCGTAAGCCATTGATGAGAAAATTGATACACCGTTGTAGTTATACCAACAGGGATCCATACGTGTTCTGAGGTTTGTAAGTTGCATTCTGTAGATGTTTTCACTGTTATGATGATTGTCAATTTCTTCTTTAATTTCCGTGAATTCCTGATAATCTGAACTGTAATATTTAAGTTCCTGATTCATAACGTAATTGTCTGTGTTTGCAATTGCATATTCTGAAATAAAACAACAGAAAAGGAATAAAGCAGTTACCTGACAGTTATATTTTTTGTTGCTGAAAATATAGAATCCGACAGAGTAGATAATTGCAAAAACAAGGCTTATGAGAACAGAAATATTATCTACGTTTTTAGAACCGATTTCCTCAACAAGAATAATCAGTATTACAATTCCGAAACCGATACCAAGTAATTCTTTAGGCTTGAATTCACTTATTCTCATAAGAGTTTTGAAAGCAACTACAAGAATTATAAAAGTATACATGAACGAAAATCTGTAGGGCAGGTCATTTGGAAAATGGAAACCGTGCCATATATAGTTCAGATAATTTGTGTTAAAACTGAAATACAGAAGTGCAAGTAAGGCTGTTGTTGAAATTTTCTCACGAAGCGAAATTGACTTTGTGAAATAGAAAAGGGGAATCAGCATAACTGTTGCTACTGAACAGTAAACGTTAGGTAAAACATCATCACCACTGCTTCTGATTGTGGGGTCAAGACTCGCAAGGTGGTTTGCAATAAAATCAAATGCTGAGTTGTATGTTTCAAACTCCTCAGGAAAAGTGCCTGACGTTGCAGAACATGCACGTAAAATAAAGAATGTGGGAAGAAGTGCAAAAGCAACTGTAAGTGCAGCAGTAACAGCACCGAAAGCAAAAGTCACACCGCTCATAAAAAATCTTGATGAACGGATTCTATAGATATAACCTTTGTTAATTTTTTTGTCTTTCTCAAAGGGAAGTCTGAAATCTTCAAGTGATGATGAAAAATCGTAATTTGTAAAGAAATAATAGAAAAAGTAAATTACAGAAAAGATACATACCATGTATGCCATGTAATAGTTTGAAAACATTACAACAGCAAGTGAAAGTATGAATGTCAGAGGCTTACCTTTATTAATAATTCTTTCAATGCCGAGGAGGATAATGGGCAGAAGTGCAAAAGCATCGAGCCACATAAGGTTCCAATAATATGCAATAAAGTATCCGCTGAAAGCATAAAGCACCCCGAACCCTGCAGTAATATAACTGTGCTTATTAAGGCTGTGCTTCAGATACAGCGTAAAAGCAGCGGAGGCAAGTGTTGCTTTTGTAAAAATTATAACACCTATTGCTACAGGTATGTTTTCATGGCTGAAAAGAAGTATTAATAATGAAAGCGGGCTTGAAAGGTAGTTATAAAAGTTACCGAGAAAACTCGAACCGCCACCTGAATTCCAAGAATACAAAAAACTTCCGCCATCATTTATTCTTTCATAAAGTTCAGCAAACAGAGGACCGTATTGATGGTAAAGGTCCATTCTGAGAATAGTGTAATTTTTAAAAGGAATCATGTTGTAACAATAAGCAACAAGCAGACTTATCATTACAGAACCTAACATAGCAAGGAAAACAAATCTGTTATCGTAAAGTTTTCCGTTTTTTAGTTTATTCTTAATTGCGTTCATAACTGACCTCGCTTAAATATAATTATATATAGTTTAACATAATATTTTACGATATTCAACAATAAGTCGAAATTTAATAAATAAGTTCTATTCAGGGACAAGATGAAATATATATAGGACAAAGGTTATAAAGGAGTGAAACTTCTCATGGAGAAACCTTTTGACAGTGCTGTATCATTTCTTCCCCCGGAATTAAACAGAATACTTTTGAGGTTAAGTGAAGAAACGAAAGATAAGACTTATGAAATAAGACTCAGAGCAGGTAAGTGTATAGTTCTCAAAACATGGGATGGCACAGTATTTGCTGACAAAGAAAAAGTGACGTACATATATTCAGAAGAACTGTATAAAGTAACAAGTCAGGAAATAAAAGAGGCATTTAACAGACTGTGTAATTATTCAGTTTATACCCATGCGGAAAATATTGCTCAAGGCTTCATTACACTTCACGGTGGTCACAGAGTGGGTATTTGCGGAACTGCTGTTACGGAGAATAACAGAATTACTTCAATAAGGTCAATAAGTTCGCTTAATATAAGAATTGCAAAAGAATTTAAAGGCTGTGCCGATGAAATAGTCGGAAAAGTTTTTAAAGCGGGACTTGCGAATATTGTTTTAGCAGGTCCGCCTTCAAGCGGTAAAACAACATTATTAAGAGATATTGTCCGGCAGATATCATCAGGCAGATTAGGTGATTACCGTAAAGTGGTAATTGTAGATGAAAGATGCGAAATTGCACCTGTTAATGATGGTATATGTGATTTTGATTTAGGACCCGATACTGATATTTTATCGTCTTTTACGAAAGCAGAGGGAATAATGTGTGCTTTACGTACATTGTCGCCTGATTTAATTGTTTGCGATGAAATCGGTACCACTGATGAATGTGAAGCCATCAGAAGCGGTCTTAATTCAGGTGTTTGCTTTGCTCTGAGTATGCATGCGTCAGATATCAGTGAATTGAAAAATAAACCGCAGTTTAAATCACTTATTCAAAGCGGGATTAACGCAAATGTTGTGTTTCTCGGACATGAACCATGTAAAATCAAAGATATAATTCAGACAGGTGAATTTTATGCTGAAAATAACTGCAATTTTTCTTGTTGCGGCAGTATCGGTACTGACAGGGCAGTATGTTAATGTCAGAATGAAAAAAAGAATTGTTTCACTCAGAGAATTAATTATACTTATTGAAAACATTGATTCTCAAATCTCTTATTCAAAAAAGACAATTCAGGAAATTATAAGAGAATTTACTCATTCCGCAGACACTGAATTAAAAACCATGAGTGAGTTGATTAGGTGTGAAAACGGTAATTTTTCTGATAATTGGCAAAATTGCGTCAAAAAGTTTTCCGGTGAAGACTGTATTAATAAAGAGGATGAAAAAATTCTTCTTTCTTTCGGTAAAATTCTTGGAGTAACTGATGTTAACGGACAGAAAGGTAATTGCAGATTGCATAAAGTAATGTTGGAAAAGCGACTGAAAGATGCTGAAGAAAAGATTAAAGAAAAGTCAAGAGTAAACACAGCTGTCAGTTTTTTTCTGGCTTTGTCAATAGTTATAATTTTTTATTGAAGGTAAAAACATGGGAATAGAAGTTGTTATAAAAATTGCAGTTATAGGTTTACTGGTTGCCGTAATCAATCAGATTTTATCTAAATGTGGCAGAGATGAATATGCCTTGCTTGTTACATTAGCAGGACTTCTTGTGATATTTGCAATGGTATTACCTCATGTAAGTGAACTGTTTTCGACTTTGTCGTCAATTTTGGATTTGTAAAATGAAACTGTTCATTCTTGCGGTTGTTATTGCTTTTCTTTGTATGACAGTAAAACAATATAAACCTGAATATGCACTTGTTTGTCAGTTGTGCGGTGTTATAGTTGTTTTGCTTTATGCTGTTACATCTTTTGAAGGAATATTTTCATCTCTTGAAGACCTAATATCTTCAAGCGGAATTGACGTGTCTTTTCTTGAAATTCTTTTGAAAGCACTTTGTGTTTCTGTGCTTACGGATATTTCATCTTCTGTTTGTCATGACAGCGGAAACAATACTTTAGCAAAAACTGTTGATATGTTCGGTAAAACAGTAATTGTAATAATGGCTTTGCCGATACTGAAAAAACTCGCAGAGGCTGCAATAGGATTTATAAATTGAGAGGATAAAAATGAGGATTATAAAAATATTTGTTCTCGTTGTAATACTGATGCTTTCTTTTCAGATTACCGCAAACGCCGAAGAGTTGTCTGATGAATACAGCGAAAAATATTATGAAATACTTGTCGGTGAACTTACAGACGAAGCCAGGGGAATTCTTGATGAATCAGGATTGGATGAGATAAGTTTTGAAAAAATTCTTTCTGCTTCACCTGAAGATATAATTAATTTTTTTGTCAGTTGCAGTAAAGGGAAAATCGCAACACCTCTTAAAAATTTTGTTTTGAATGCAGGTCTGATGGTAATTGTGAGTATATGTTTCTCATATCTCTCAGAAAATGAAAAGAGGAAAAAAGCAGTAACCATGCTTGTTTTCGCTTACATATCTCTGAGTGTTTGTGTGCCGATGTCATCTCTTTTGTCTGCAGGTGCAGCTGCAATTAAACTCAGCAGTAATTTTATGCTTGTTTTTCTGCCAATACTTGCCGGAATAATTGCTGCATCAAACAACCCTTTGCTTGCATTAAACTACAATTCATTGACTATGTATCTGGCGGAGGCAGTTTCAGCTTTTGCAAGTAATTTTCTTTTGCCTGTTGAGGGGATGTTTTTTGCACTGATTTGTGTGAATGTTGTTTCAGACACAATGCACATCAAAAACTTTGCACAGACAGTAAAAAATACAGTTGTAAAAACTTTATCTGTTCTTGCAACGATTTTCACAGCTGTTATCTCAATAAAAGGAATACTTTCAAATATTGCTGATACGGTTGCGGTAAAAGGAACAAAATTGCTTGTAAGCTCAGTTGTTCCCATAATCGGCGGATCAGTGAGTGAAGCTTATGCATCAGTTGTAAACAGTCTTATTCTTCTCAGAAGTTCTGTGGGGATTTTTGGAATTATTGCAATTGCTTCAGTTAATCTGCCGGTGATTATTGAACTTGTACTGTGGTCTGCATCAATGACATGTTCTGCGATTGTTGCCGATGTTTTTTCACTGAAAAATGTTGCTGATTTTTACAGAGAAATTTCAAATGTAATAAAAACTTTTAATGCAATTCTTATTTTCTGTTGTGTGCTTTTTATAGTGTCAACAGGAATTCTTATAACAATAAAAAATTCTGTGTAGGTCGTTGAAATGGAAGCAATAAAACAATGGATAATCTGTATAATTCTCTGCTCACTTGTAACTGCTGTTGTTTCTGTTCTTTCGCCTACGGGAAGTACGGAAAGAGCACTCAGGACAGTTGTAGCGGTATTTATGATTTGTGCATTTCTTTCTCCCTTTTTTGGCGGTATAAGCATTGAAACTGATTTTGAGTTTCCTGATTTTGAAGCAAAGGAAAATGAGCTTTCATCTGAAATTACCGAAACCATGCTTGCGGAAACTGAAACACAGTCGGAAATAAAAATAAAAGATTTATTAGATGGTTTGTCGGTTGAATTCAAAGAAATAAAAGTTCAGGCAGATATAAATAAGGAAAATTCTATTTATATCAGGTTTATATCTCTCACATTACATGAAAAGTTTTCTTACCGTGAAAAGCAGATTGCATCAAACCTGAAGTCCATGTTTTCCTCGGAGGTTGAATTTATATGGGTGAAAGAATAGTAAAATTAAAGGAAATGCTGAAAAAAGACAAAAAACTTCTTCTTCTTTTAGTTTCTGCAGTTGTGGGAATTGCGTTTCTTTTATTGAGTGAATTATTTGATTTTGAAAGTCAGAAAGTCCAATCTGAAACGCCTGCAACAACAGATGAATATGCAGACATAATTGAAAGCAAACTGACAAAACTGATTTCCTCTATTGAAGGAGCAGGCGAAACTGTTGTAATGGTGACTGTAGAAACAGGTGAAGAAAATGTTTTTGCAAAGGAGGTAAAGAGTGATGAAGATACAAATGAAAACAGGGCATCTTCGAGTTATGAATATGAATACGTTGTAATTAAATCAGGTTCGTCTGCCGAAGGCGGAATGTTACTCAAGGTGATTGAACCTGAAATCAGAGGCGTTGCAATAGTCTGTGACGGTGGTGAAAATGCGAAAGTGCGTGAAAATATAATCAATACCGTTTCTTCGGTGTTAGATATAAAAACAAATAGAATCAGCGTTTGTAAGAAAAACGTCTGACAAGGAGGATTTTTTATTATGGGATTTATTGTAAAGAAAAGACAACTGATTTTAGCAACACTTGTGGCATCTTTGGGAGTAGCAGTTTTTATAAATTGGTATTATAATAAACCAACCGTGGATAAATCATCAATTGTTGCTGAGACTACACAGACTTCATATGTTTCAGGGGAAAAAACTTCCCAGATTGGTGAGGCGCAGCTTGTGAATTCTGATAAAGTAAGTGAATATTTTACAAATGCCCGACTTAACCGAAAAAAGGCACACGAGGATTCCCTTGATGCACTTAATGAAATTATTAAAGATTCATCTTCTTCATCTGAAGCCGTAGTGAGTGCAGAAAAAGCACTTGAAGAAATTTCAAGAACTATAAAACTTGAAAATGACCTTGAAAATCTCATTACAGCTAAAACGGGAAGTGAAAGTGTCGTAGTGATAAATGACGGCAAAGCACAGGTGATTGTGAATAAAAACACACTCAATGACACAGTTTCGACACAAATTATTGATATAATTTCATCTCAAGCGAATATTTTTTCAGAAAATATTACATTAATTGAGACAAAATAGTTGAGAATTTTTTTGTTTGTGGTATAATATACGTAAAAGGAAGGAGGCAGACAGGATGTCTAATATAAATAAAAGCCGAAATTCCGGAAATCTTGTGATTTCCGAAGATGTAATTGCTTCAATTGCAGTAAATGCTTCAAAGGATGTTGAAGGTGTCAGCGGATTTGCTCAGAGACCTATCAATATTCAGAATTTTTATAAACTTGCTGACTCTGCATCAAAATTTGTTGATGTTTCCATGTCAGATACGGATATAAAGGTTCATATCTATTTAAAGGTAAGCCAGGATGCTAAAATCCAGCCCCTTGCCGAAAAAGTTCAGCAGAACATCAAAACTGCCGTTCAGAATATGACAGGCATGATGGTAAGTGAAGTTGATGTTACAATTTCAACAGCTGACATTGAAGACGCACCTACACAATCTTAAACAATGCTAACCTGTGTCCCGTAAAACAGAATAAGTGTTTTTACGGGACATAATTTTTTTACTTATTTCAGCGGAGGACAAGCTATGACAAGAAGACAGGCAAGAGAACAGGCATTTATACTTATGTTTGAAAAAAGTTTCAGACTTGACGAAGCAGTTCTTGATATTGCAGAAGATGCATACGAAGATGAGCAGATCGAAAAAGACGACTTTGCTCTGATGCTTGCAAAGAAAACAGAAGATAATCTTGAAGATATTGATATCTATATTGAAAAATTCAGCAGAGGCTGGAGTATAAAACGTATTCCAAGAGTTTCACTTGCAATTCTCAGAGTTGCTGTTTGTGAAATGCTCTATGTTGATGAAGTGCCTGTAAGTGTTTCAATTAATGAAGCAGTTGAACTTGCGAAAGTTTACGCAGGTGAAAATGATTGTTCTTTCATCAACGGTATCCTCGGCTCAATTTCAAGGGATAGATAAAATGGCTTATCATCTTGGAATTGATACGAGTAATTACACTACCTCTGTCAGCGTTTTCGATGATGTAACAAACAGGATATTTCAAGCGAAAAAGCTTTTACCTGTAAAAGAAGGCTCTTTGGGGCTGAGACAGAGTGATGCTGTTTTTCATCACACTGTTCAATTGCCCATGATGTTTGATGAGTTGTTTGAAAACAGAAGTTTTTCTCTCTCAAGCGTGGGGGTTTCTGTTTCACCGAGAGATGAAGAAGGATCATACATGCCATGTTTCCTTGCCGGGGTAAGTGCTGCAAAAGCAATAAGTGATGTGAATAAAATTCCTCTGAACACTTTTTCTCATCAGGCGGGTCATATTGCTGCTGCATTATATTCGTCAGACTCGCTTGGTTTAATAAACGAAGAATTCATTGCTTTTCATCTTTCGGGAGGCACTACTGAAGCACTTCTTGTAAAACCCGGTAAAGAGAGAATTTTCGATATAGAACTTGTAGCACGCACTCTCGATCTGAAAGCAGGACAAGCAATAGACCGAGTAGGTGTAATGCTTGGACTTCAGTTTCCATGCGGAAAAGAACTTGACAGACTCTCTCTTGAAAGTAACAAAGAGTTTAAAGTTAAACCTACAATGAAAGGCTCTGACTGTTGCCTTTCAGGTGTTGAAAACAAGTGCGGTAGAATGATTGAAAATGGCGAGAAAATAGAAGACGTTGCAAAGTATTGCATAACTTATATTGAACGCACTCTTGAGGAAATGACAAAAAGCCTTATTGAAAAATTCGGTAAACTTCCTCTTGTTTATGCGGGTGGTGTAATGTCAAACACAATTATCAGTCGTGATTTCAGAGAAAAGTTTTCGGGACGATTTGCTTTGCCTGAATTTTCTTCCGACAATGCCGCAGGTATTTCAATTCTTACATCAATTACGGAGAAAAGAAAATGATAACTCCATCAGCTTTGACCGTTACACAGGTCAATACTTATATAAAATCGCTTATTGATGAAGATATAAATCTGAATGCAGTAATAATAAGCGGTGAAATTTCAAATTTTAAAAATCACTACAGGACAGGACATTTTTATCTCACCTTAAAGGATGAGAAATCTTCAATCAAAGCAGTTATGTTTTCATCTGCCAACAAAAGGCTTCGTTTTATGCCTGAAGACGGTATGCAGGTCATTGCTGTCGGCAGAATATCTGTTTTTGAACGTGACGGTGTATATCAGCTTTATATTGAAGATATGATGCCCGACGGTTTCGGTAACCTTAATCTTGCTTTTGAAAAACTTAAGCAGAAATTGTCAGAAGAAGGACTTTTTGATACTTCACAAAAAAAAGAAATCCCCTCATGTCCTATGCGCGTAGGTGTTATAACATCACCTACAGGTGCAGCGATTGAAGATATACTCAATGTTCTTTCGCGACGTTTCCCTTTGGCGGAAGTAGTGTTTCAGGGCGTTGAAGTGCAAGGCGTAAATGCAGCACCCTCAATTGTACAAGCCATAAACAGATTTGATGAATTGAATGCCGCAGACGTGCTTATTGTTGGCAGAGGCGGTGGTTCAATTGAGGATTTATGGGCATTCAATGAAGAAAGTGTTGCCCGTGCAATATATAATTGTAATATCCCCGTAATAAGTGCAGTCGGCCATGAAACAGATTTTACAATTGCCGATTTTGTAGCGGACTTGCGTGCTCCCACACCATCAGCTGCAGCTGAACTTGCAGTTCCCGATATCAGAGAACAAAAAGCTTATGTAACGTCAATGAAGAATTTTCTGAAAGATGTAATGCTTTTAAAAATAGATAACGAAAAGAACAAGGTGAAAAACCTTGTTTCATCAAAATCTTTTGTGAAACCTGTTGATATGATCAAATCACACAGACAGTATCTCGATGGTCTTACTTTTGCATGTGAAAGTTCTGTTAATTTGATAATCAAAAAACAAAGAGTTGATTTTTCTTCCCTTGTATCAAAACTTGATGCAATGAGTCCGTTGAAAGTTCTCACAAGAGGATATGCAATGGTTGAAAAAGAAAATTCGATTGTGACAGAGTCATCACATCTTGAAAAAGGTGATCTGATTAACCTTAACTTTGCAGACGGTAAAGTGAAATGTGAGGTAAAATAATGAAAAATATGACTTATGAAGAGGCACTTTCAAAACTTGAAAAAATTGTTGAAAAACTTGAAGAAGGCAGTCTTTCTCTTGATAAAAGCATGGAGCTTTTTGAAGAGGGAACACAACTTTCTGTTTTTTGCGAAAAGTGTCTTAATGAAGCTGAACAAAAAATAACCCAACTTAAAGAGGTTGAAAATAATGATTGAAAAAACAATGGGCAGATATCTTGCTCTCATTGAAGAATATCTGAATGATTGCATTGAAAAATCTTCTTATGGTGAAGAAATTGTTGCCGATGCTATGCGGTACAGTCTGCAGAATGGCGGTAAAAGAATACGTCCTGTACTTGTTCTTGAATTTGCACGTCTTTGCGGTGGTGACGTCAAAAAAGCGTTACCGTTTGCTGCTGCAATTGAAATGATTCACACTTATTCTCTTATTCATGATGATTTGCCTTGCATGGATAATGATGATATGCGCAGAGGTAAACCTTCATGTCATAAAAAGTACGGTGAGGAGTATGCGTTACTTGCAGGTGACGGTTTGTTGACACTTGCATTTGAAATGCTGACAAAATCTGATTTTTCTGACGGACAGAAGGTTAAAGCTGTAACTGCTCTTTCAACTCATTCAGGATATCAGGGTATGATAGGCGGACAAACTGTTGACCTTATGAGTGAAGGTAAAAAAGTTTCACTTGAAAGACTCAGAACAATGGACAATCTGAAAACAGGCAAACTTATCAACTGTGCGGCACTTCTCGGTTGTATTTGCGCTGATGCCGATTCGGAAAAAACAGATGCTGCAATAAAATATACAAATGCTCTCGGACTTGCTTTTCAGATTGTTGATGACATACTTGATGTAACTTCAACTGCTGAAAAATTGGGCAAACCCATAGGCAGTGACAGCGAAAAAGATAAATCAACATATGTATCCATTCTCGGTATAGAGAAATCAAAACAATATGCAGAAGAACTTACAAATGAAGCATTGAATTCTCTTGAATGTTTCGGTGATGATGCAATTTTCCTCAGAAATCTTGCATTAAATCTTCTTGAAAGGGATAATTAAGATAATGAATGGGAACAGATTACTTGATGCAGTAAATTCGCCCTCAGATGTAAAAAAACTGTCTTTTGAACAACTTAATGTTCTTGCTCAGGAAATCAGGGAAGAAATGATTTCTGCCGTATCAAAGAACGGCGGTCATCTTGCATCTAATCTCGGTGCGGTTGAACTTACAATAGCACTTCATAAAACCTTTAATTCTCCTGAAGACAAAATCGTATGGGACGTTGGTCATCAGGCTTATACACACAAACTTCTTACAGGCAGACGTGACAGATTTCAGACTATAAGAACTGAAGGCGGACTGTCAGGTTTTACGCGTCCTGATGAAAGCGAACACGATATTTTTTCAAGTGGTCACAGTAGTATTTCCGTTTCGGCTGCTTACGGTGTAAGTGTTTCAAATAAACTTCTTTTTGATGATAACAGAAAAACAGTTGCGGTCATCGGTGACGGTTCATTCACAGGAGGTCTTGTTTATGAGGGACTTAATAATGCCGGACGTGACGAGAAAAGCAACATGATTGTTATTCTCAATGATAATAACATGTCAATTTCTAAGAATGTCGGCTCTGTCGCAATGTATCTTTCAAAGATCCGTACAAAGAAACGTTATTATCTTCTGAAAACAGGAACATATAATTTTCTTTGTAAAGTACCTCTTGTTGGTAAGCCGATTGCAAAATTTATCAGAAATCTGAAAAATTACGTCAAGAGTTCTATTTACGGTACAACAATGTTTGAAAAAATGGGATTTGCCTATATGGGACCTTTTGACGGACATGATATTGAACAGCTTTGCTCTGCTTTTGAAATCGCAAAGAATAAAACTGAACCTGTTATGATTCATGTTATAACAAAAAAGGGTAAAGGTTATGATTTTGCGGAAAAATCACCAAGTACTTTCCACGGTATATCAAAGTTTGATGTGGGAACAGGCGAGGGTGTTTCGGCAAAGAAAACATATTCTGACGTGTTTGGTGAAAAACTGTGTTCTGAAGCTGATGTACATCCTGAAATATGCGCAATTACTGCGGCAATGAGCCTGGGTACAGGACTTGAAAAATTCAGCAACGACCATCCTGAAAGATTTTTTGATGTTGGTATTGCGGAAGAACATGCAGTTACTTTTGCATCAGGTCTTGCTAAAAACGGGATGTTACCTGTATTTTGTGTTTATTCAACATTTCTTCAGAGGTGTTATGACCAGATAATTCACGACTGTGCAATGCAGGATATTAAAATGGTATTTGCTATTGACAGGGCAGGTTTTGTAGGTGTGGACGGTGAATCACATCAGGGACTTTTTGATGTTCCGTTTCTGAATACTGTTCCGAAAATTGAAGTGTATTCACCATCGTCATTTGATGAAATAAACAGAATTTTTGATAAAGTTGTGGCATACGGTGACAACTCTGTTGCCATCAGATACCCAAGAGGCACAGAAGATGTTTTACCCTCAGATTTTGTTCCGAGTGATAATGACTATGATTTTTACGGAAACGGTAAAGATACGGTAATTGTGACTTACGGCAGAATTTTTGCCAACGTATGCCGTGCAAAAAATATGCTGTCTGATAATGGAATTAACGTGAAAATTCTCAAACTTAATAAAATCAAACCTATCAAGGAAAAAGTATTTGATGAAATTATAGACAGTAAAAATATTTTTTTCTTTGAAGAATCCATCAGAAACGGTTCGGTTTCTGAGCGTTTCGGTTCACTTCTTCTTGAAAAAGGTTTCAGAGGAAAATATTCAGTTACTGCAGTTGACAATGAGTTTGTAAAACATGCATCTGTTGAGTCACAACTTAAAAAATACGGACTTGACGACGTGTCAATTGCGAAAAAGGTGAGTGAAAATATTGGCTGAAAAATTAAGGCTTGACACAGCAGTTTTTGAACAGGGACATGCTGAAAGCCGTGAAAAAGCAAAAGCACTTATAATGGCGGGACAAGTTTATGTAAACGGACAGAAAGCACTCAAAGCAGGTATGTTTCTCAAACCTGAAGATGCTCTTGAAGTAAGAGGCAGCAAAATGCCCTTTGTCAGTCGTGGCGGTTATAAATTAGAAAAGGCACTGAACAGTTTTGATTTTAAACTTGACGATAATATCTGCATGGATATCGGCGCATCAACAGGCGGTTTTACTGACTGTATGCTTCAACGCGGTGCTAAAAAAGTTTATTCAATTGATGTAGGCTACGGTCAGCTTGCATGGAAATTGAGGACTGATGAAAGAGTTGTGAATCTTGAAAGAACAAATTTCCGATATCTTGATAAGGAAACAGTTGCGGAAGAAATAGACTTTGCAAGTGTTGACGTGTCCTTTATTTCACTTAAAATTATTTTACCTGTTCTGCGTGAATTTCTTAAAGCTGACGGTAAAGCCGTGTGTCTCATAAAACCTCAGTTTGAGGCAGGACGTGATAAAATCGGCAAAAAAGGAGTTGTCCGAGAACTTTCAACTCATGTTGAAGTAATTGAAACAATAACTTCATTTGCTGTTGAAAACGGCTATAATGTTCTGGGACTTGATTATTCTCCGATAAAGGGTCCTGAAGGAAATATAGAATATCTTATGCTTATAGAAAAATCAGATATTCCTCAGATGCTGACAGATATTTCTCCCTTAGCACTTGCGGAAGAGTCCCATAATAATCTCGACAAATGAGGTGAAAACCATGTTTGCAGTTGTTCCGAATTTATCAAGACAACAGGCAGAAGAAGTCACAAGAACAGTCTGCGAAGGGCTGAAAAAACTGAACGCAGATTTTGCGATGCCTGAACAGATTAAAGAAACTTTTTCAGATATATGTTCTACATATATGTCAGAAAGTGAGCTTTATAAAAATGCGGTTGCAATAATCGCAATCGGCGGTGACGGAACAATTATCAACTGTGCAAAAATTGCATCTGCATTTTCAAAACCTATTCTCGGAATAAATGCCGGACGGGTTGCTTTTATGGCAGGTCTTGAAAGTCAGGAACTTGAATATCTTGACAGGCTGATAAAAGGTGACTACACCGTAGATAAAAGAATGATGCTTTCTGCCACAATTGTTTCGGACGGAAAAGTATTGGAAAAAGTTAACTGTGTGAATGATGTCTTTGTGGGACGCTCACAACATGTAAATATGGTTAACCTTAAAGTTTTTTGTGACGGTGCAAAAGTCAGCGATTATTATTCAGACGGAATAATTTTTTCAACTCCCACAGGCTCAACTGCGTATTCACTTTCTGCAGGAGGTCCTGTAATTGACCCGCTTATAGAAAGTATTTTGCTTACACCTGTTTGCCCTCATTCGTTGTTCCAACGCCCCATGATTTTCAGAAGCGAATGTGTTTTTGAAATTGAAAATGACACAGACCCTGACAACGTACTTGTTTTCTTTGACGGAGGAAAGGGTGTCCCCGTTACAAACAACTGTAAAATCATTGTTGAAAAATCAGATAAAACAGCAGATTTCATACGCATCAAATCAGACACATTTGTTGACATACTCAACACGAAATTAAGAAGTAACTGAGGAGAAATTATCATGAAAAGAAAAAGACATTCACTTATTCTCAAATTAATTGAAGAAAACCCAATTTCAACACAGGAGGAACTTCTGGAATATCTCTGCACTCATGATTTTGACGTGACTCAGGCTACAGTTTCAAGAGATATCAAAGAACTTCGTCTTATAAAAATTACTGACGAAAACGGAAGATACAGATACAGTCTTCCAAAAGATAAACCCTCAGACATGGGGTCAAAGTTTCTTATGCTTTTCTCATCTGCAGTAACAAGTGCAGACTATGCAATGAACATTGTTTGCCTTAACTGTCATGCGGGTATGGCGCAGGGTGCATGCAGCGCACTTGACAGTATGTCATATTCGGAAATTGTAGGAACAGTTGCAGGTGATGATACAATTTTTGTGCTCTGCAGAACTGAGGAAAATGCGAAAAATCTTGCAGATAAATTCAAAGGTTTAATAGGGTGATTTGTTTTGCTTAACAGTCTGAAAATTGAGAATATTGCAGTTATTGAAAGTGCTGATATCAGTTTTGATATCGGTCTTAACGTGCTGACAGGTGAAACAGGTGCAGGTAAATC
>JAZOAY010000079.1:0-26552 GCA_045595725.1 Acutalibacteraceae bacterium
CAAACAGGGTAAAGTTATTCAGAAAATCTGTGCAGAATGCAATTGTAAAGTTGATGTTGAAGAAGATGGTACAATCTTCATTTCAGCAATTGATATTGACGATGCAAGACGTGCTCTTTCAATTGTTGAAACAATCGGTAATGACCCCGAAATCGGTGCAATTTACAATGGTATCGTAACAAGAATTATGGACTTCGGCGCATTTGTAGAAATTGCTCCCGGTAAAGAAGGTCTCGTTCACGTAAGTCACCTTGATGTTAAGAGAACAGAAAAAGTTGAAGACGTTGTAAACGTAGGCGACACAGTTATCGTTAAAGTTCGTGAAATTGATGAACAGGGTAGACTTAATCTCTCAAGAAGAGAAGCACTTATTGAAGTTGAAGGCTTAGTTCCCGAAAACGAAATTTCAGACGCTCCCCGTCGTCCCAAAAAGGACTTCCGCAGAGATAACAAAAGAAGAAACTAATTAAAAATTAAAAGTGTAACCACCGATTTCAAGTCGGTGGTTATGTTACGTTAAGACTAGGAACTTTAATCTTTTTATGGTGATCTGAATGAAAAACTTTTACTTGAAACCGAAACTTTTTTCGGCAATGAAAACTTATTCCAAAGAACAGTTTTTAAAAGATATAATTGCAGGTATTATTGTTGCAATTATCGCACTTCCTCTGTCAATTGCACTTGCTCTCGCATCAGGCGTTGAACCTGCTTGCGGTGTTTATACTGCAATTGCAGCGGGATTTATTGTGTCTTTCCTTGGCGGTAGCCGTGTGCAGATCGCAGGACCTACTGCTGCTTTCGCTTCAATTGTTGCAGGTATTGTTGCAACTCAGGGCATGGACGGTCTGTTTATTGCAACCATTATGGCCGGTATTATGCTCATTCTTATGGGTGTATTTAAACTTGGCTCTCTTATTAAATTTATCCCGAATACTATTACAGTTGGCTTTACTGCAGGTATTGCCGTTACAATCTTAATCGGTCAGATTAAAGATTTTCTCGGACTTACATATGCGGAGGGCGTAAAACCTGTTGAAGCACTTGAAAAAATTGAAGCAAACATAGACGCTATGTCAACTTTCAGCTGGCAGGCGCTTCTTGTAGGTGCGGTCTGTCTTGCAATTCTCATAATTTATCCTAAATTTGAAAAAAGAGTTCCACCGTCACTTATTGCGGTTGTGGTTGGTGCTTTAATGGTGAAATTCATTCCCGGACTTGATGAAGGTGTTTTCACAATAGGTGAACTTTATACAATTCCCACAGGACTTCCTACGATTGATTTTTCAGGAATGGAAATAAGCCTTGGGAAAATTACAGAGCTTCTTCCCGATGCATTTACAATTGCAATCCTCGCTGCAATTGAATCGCTTCTTTCATGCGTTGTTGCAGACAGTATGGTAAACTCAAAGCACAATTCAAACATGGAACTTGTAGCTCAGGGTGCAGGTAACATTGCGTCAGTTCTTTTCGGCGGCATTCCTGCAACAGGTGCAATTGCAAGAACTGCTGCCAATGCAAAAAACGGAGGCAGAACTCCCGTATCAGGTATGGTACATGCAGTTGTACTCTTGCTTGTTCTTCTTTTTCTTATGCCTTATGCAGAACTTATTCCTATGCCCACAATTGCGGCAATTCTTTTCATGGTAGCATATAACATGAGTGAATGGAAAAAGTTTGTACGCATAGTAAAAACAGCACCGAAAAGTGATACTATTGTTATGGTGATTACTTTTGTGCTGACAATTGTTTTTGACCTTGTTATTGCAATTGAAGTAGGTATGATTCTTGCAGCACTTCTTTTTATTAAACGCATGAGCGAAGAAACGGCAGTAAAAGGTTGGGAATATGTTGACGATATAAACGATAAGGATAGCATCGACCTTAGAAAAGTACCCGAACATGTACGCGTTTATGAAGTAAGTGGCCCTCTTTTCTTCGGAGCTGCAGACAAAATTCTTGACATCAGTTTCAAGGATTACACAAAATGTCTTATACTCAGAATGAGAAGTGTTCCTGCAATTGATGCATCTGCTATGGCAGGACTTGAACAACTTCACAAAAAGTGTAAAGAAAAAGGTGTAACACTTATTCTTTCGCATGTGAATACTCAGCCTCTTAATGCAATGAAAAAATCAGGTTTCTTTGATAAGGTAGGCAGAAACTGTTTCTGTAACCACATTGACGATGCGTTGAAAGTTGCTTCGAAAATCAAATAAAATAATTAAAAGCTCTCATTTTGAGGGCTTTTTTTATAGACAAAAATACAAATTAGTGGTACAATAAAGAATAATACAAATCTGACAAAAAGGAGGGGAATATATGTTGTGGGATGTTGCGGTAATCGGCGGCGGAATGTCAGGGCTTGTTTCAGCAATTGAAATTAAAAGAAACTATCCTGAAAAGTCTGTTGTAATTTTTGAACAGCTTGAAAAAGTTGGCAAAAAAATTCTGGCAACAGGTAACGGCAGATGTAATCTTGACAACATGACTGCAGATGAAAATGATTATAATAACCCCTCTTTTGTTTCTTTTGCACTTAAAAAATTCACTCCTCAGTCGAACCTTTCTTTCTGGGAAAGTCTGGGACTTCTTACTGTTTCCGACAGTGAGGGGAGAGTTTATCCCCGAAGTAATTCTGCGGCAAGTGTTCTTGATGCACTACGCTTTGAAACGGAAAATCTCGGGATAAAAGTGATTTTTGAAAAAGTTACTATTCTCAGAAAAGATAAAGATTTTATAATAAATAATCATAAAGCTAAAAATGTGATTATGTCATGCGGAGGTTGTTCTTCCCCATCTCAGGGAAGTGACGGTTCGGGTTTTGAACTTATCAAAAAAACGGGACATACGGTTACCTCGCTTTCACCGTCACTTGTACAGATTACAACGGACACAAAGTATGTGAAAACGCTGAAAGGTGTCCGTGTAAAAGGAAAACTTACACTTAAAGAAAAGGACAAAATTCTTGGTGTTTCTGAGGGTGAAATTCTTTTTGCAGATTACGGACTTTCGGGAATTGCAACTATGGATTTGTCAAGGTTTCTTGTAAAGGCAAGTAAGGCTGAAAATACAAAAATTTATCTTGATATGGCATGTGACTTAACAGAGAAAGAAATTATTTCCTATCTTTTCAACAGACAGAAAAATAATCCTTCTCTTGAATGTGACAATTTACTTACCGGAATTCTTCCCAAAGCTGTAGGAAAAGTTATACTGAAAAAATTGAACATTTTCCCCGGTGAACCAATAAAAAACCTCAGTAAAAGTGATTTTGAAAATATTATAAAAACTCTTAAAAATTTCCAATTCACAGTTACGGGAACGAAAGGTTTTCAGTTTTCACAAGTTACATCAGGCGGTGTAAAAACGGATGAAGTTAATGAAAAAACTCTCATGTCAAAAAAAGTCAATGGCCTTTATCTTGCAGGTGAAATTCTTGATATTGACTCACGTTGCGGAGGATTCAACCTCCATTGGGCGGTAAGCTCTGCAAGACTTGCAGCAGAATTGAAAGGATAAAAAATGATCAGAATTAACTCAATTAAAATGGCTCTTGAGAGCGAAGACACAGACCTCCGAAATGCGGTAGCAAAAACTCTCAGAGTGAAAAGTGAAGATATAGATTTCGTCAGAGTTTTCAAAAGGTCTGTTGACAGCCGTGATAAGGAAAATATTTTATTTGTTTACTCCGTTGATGTTGGAGTTAAAAATGAAAGCAAAATCCTTAAAAAATGTTCTTCAAATAAAAATGTCATTGAAATCAAAGAGTATGAATATGTTTTGCCTGAGAATAAAAGAAAAAGCACACTCAGACCTGTTATTGCAGGTTTCGGACCTGCAGGAATGTTTGCTGCTCTGACGTTAGCACGTTCAGGACTGAAACCCCTTGTTCTTGAAAGAGGTAATGATGTTGACACAAGAACAAAAGACGTCAGCGTTTTCTGGAATGAAAGAAAACTCAACACCGAGTCAAATGTTCAGTTCGGTGAAGGTGGAGCAGGAACATTTTCTGATGGTAAACTTACAACAGGCATCAAAGACCCTCTTTGCAGACATTGCCTGAATGAGCTGGTTTCACATGGTGCGCCTGAAGATATTCTTTACAATGCAAAACCTCACATCGGTACAGATAAACTTGTTGAAGTAGTGAAGAATATAAGAAAAGAAGTAATTTCCCTTGGGGGCGAAATTCTTTTTGGTGCAAAACTTTCTGATATTATTGTTTTTAATGGAGTAATTCAGGGTGTCACGTATGAACAGAACGGAAAAACTTTTGACTTTGAAACAGATACTCTTGTTCTTGCCGTTGGTCACTCTGCAAGGGATACGATAACAATGCTCTATAACAGAGGTATCAAAATGATGCAGAAAGCATTCTCCGTAGGTGCAAGAATTGAACACCCCAGAGAATTTATAGATAAAGCACAGTACGGCTCCTTTGCAGGACATCCTAAACTTGGTGCGGCAGATTACAAAATGGCATGTCATCCTCCTCACGGCAGAGGCGCATATACATTCTGTATGTGTCCGGGCGGTACAGTTGTTGCATCTTCCTCAGATGAAGGGGGAGTAGTTGTAAACGGAATGAGCGAATTTGCACGTGACGGTGAAAACTCAAACTCAGCACTTCTTGTAGGAATTGAGCCTGAAGATTTTCCTGATGATAATCCTCTTTCAGGCTTTGTTCTTCAGAGGGATATTGAAGAAAAAGCATTCATTCACGGCGGAAGTAATTACGCATCTCCCGCACAGCTTGTAGGAGATTTCCTTGAAGACAGAAAGTCAACAAAATTAGGTTCAGTCAGACCTACTTGTCCCACAGGCGTGGAATGTGCGGATTTAAGACAGGTGTTGCCGAAAAAAGTTACCGACACTCTTTCGGATGCACTTCTTAAAATGAACAATATGCTCAAAGGTTTTGCAATGCCGGATGCTGTTCTGACAGGTGCAGAAACAAGAAGTTCATCTCCTGTGAGAATTATAAGAGATGAATTTTTCCAGACAAACGTCAGCGGTCTTTTCCCGTCGGGCGAAGGTGCAGGATATGCAGGCGGTATAGTTTCTGCGGCAGTTGACGGAATAAAATGCGCTCATGCAGTGCTTAATGATGAATCATAAGGCGTGATTAAAATGGATACAAAAAGAATTGTGGTAAAAGTGGGAACATCAACTCTCACTCATAAAACAGGAAGACTCAACATCAGACGTGTTGAACAGCTTGTTAAAACTCTTGCTGACCTGCAGAATGCAGGAAATCAGATTATGCTTGTTTCAAGCGGTGCAATAGGTCTTGGTATGAGTAAGCTTGGTATGACTGTAAAACCTACGGACACTCCAACAAAACAGGCTTGTGCAGCAGTAGGTCAATGTGAACTGATGTACCTTTACGATAAACTTTTTTCAGATTATTCTCTAAATGTTTCACAGATATTGCTTACAAAATATGTTCTTCTTGAGGATAGAAAAAAGAACGTTGAAAACGCAGTTGAAAGACTTCTTGAACTCGGCACAATCCCTGTTGTAAACGAAAATGACACAGTTGCAATTGATGAACTTGAACTTGAAATGGGAGAAAATGACTCCCTTGCAGCAATTATGGCAAAAGTTGCAAAAGCCGATATGCTTGTTATTCTCTCGGATATCGACGGGCTTTATGACAAAAATCCCAAAGAGAACGAAGATGCACATCTTATCCGTGTTGTTGACGGAGTTACTGAGGAAATCAAGAAGAGTGCAGGGGGCGCAGGTTCAAATCTCGGTACAGGCGGTATGATTACAAAGCTGAAAGCCGCTGAAATTGCAAATGAAGCAGGTATTGACATGGTTATTATGAATGGTGACAAGCCTGAAAAATTATATGATCTTCTTGAAGGCAAACCGATAGGCACATATTTTAAAGGGGTGAAGAAATGAGTTACATACTCACTCTGGGCGAAAAAGCCAAAAAAGTAAAAAGCGAATTGATGACTGCATCTACAGGAAAGAAAAATGATGCTCTCATTAAGATTTCGGAAGAACTGAAAAATAATACCGATCTGATTATCGAAAAAAATAATATTGACATTGAAAATGCACAAAAGAACGGTATGTCAAAGTCAATGCTTGACAGACTTAAACTTGATGAAAAAAGAATTACAGCAATTGCAGAGGCATGTGTAAATCTTTCAAAACTTGATGACCCTGTAGGAGAAATTGTTGGCGGCGGAGTCAGACCTAACGGAATGAAGATTGAAAAAGTCAGGGTTCCCATGGGTGTTATCGGAATTATTTATGAGGCTCGTCCCAATGTTACGGTTGATGCAGCATCACTTTGTCTGAAAAGCGGTAACACAGTAATTCTCAGAGGCGGAAAAGAGGCATTTGAAAGCAATAAGATTCTTATGTCACTTATGAGAACTGCAGTAGAAAAAGCGGGATTTTCTCCCGATATCATGCAGCTTGTGGAAGATACTTCCCGTGAAACTGCAACAGAAATGATGAAACTGAACGGTTATATTGACGTTCTTATTCCCCGTGGCGGTGCAGGCCTGATTTCATCAGTTGTGAAAAATGCAACAGTACCCGTAATTGAAACAGGAACAGGCAACTGTCACATTTACGTTGACGAGAGTGCAGACCTTGCAATGGCAGTTGACATTCTCAACAACGGCAAAACTCAGAGACCTTCTGTATGCAATGCTCTTGAAAGTTTATTGGTTTCTGAAAAAGTTGCAGAAGAATTTTTACCTCTTGCAAAGGCAAAGCTTGATGAAAGTAATGTTGAAATCAGAGGCTGTGAAAAAACAAAAGAATTTTTAGGTGACTGTGTAATTCCGGCAACTGAGGAAGATTACAGAACAGAATTTCTCGATTATATAATTTCTGTGAAAGTTGTGAAAGATGTGGACGAAGCCATAAGCCACATTTCAGAATATACAACAGGTCACAGTGAATGTATTGTGACAAAAAGTCTTGAAAATGCAGAAAAGTTTCAGTCGTCAATTGATGCGGCGGCAGTTTATGTAAACTGTTCAACGCGTTTTACTGACGGTGAAGAATTCGGTCTCGGAGCAGAGATAGGAATTTCGACACAGAAACTTCACGCAAGAGGTCCTATGGGACTGAGAGAACTTACAACAACAAAATATTTAATTTCAGGAAAAGGACAAATAAGGTGATAAAAATGGAAAATTTCAATCCCGTACTCAGATTTGTAGCAGTAAGTGACGTTCATTATAAAGATGAACGCTCAAAGGAAACAGAAAGAATGGAAAAGGCAATGCAGTCTGCATATAAATTTGCAGAAGCACATCCTACATACAAAAAACTTGATGCGGTAGTGGTTGTAGGTGACTTTGCAAACAGCGGTGAACAGGTTCAAATGGACCTTTTTAAGGAAACACTTGACAATTTCACAAAAGAAGAAACAAAGAAAATTCTTCTCATTTCAAGCCATGAATTCCACGGTGAAGGCGGAATGGAAGGCGGTTATGAACGCTTTGAAAAAACTTTCTCGCAAAAAGGTGACCAGCACAACGTTGTAAACGGATTCCATTTCATTTCCGTTTCTTCAAACAACGGTGCAGGTTTCAGAGAAGACAAAGTTGCATTCATGGCAGAAGAACTTGGAAAAGCAGCAGCAGATGACCCGAAGAAGCCTATTTTCGTTTTCCAGCATCCTCACATTCAGTCAACAGTTTACGGAAGCTGTCTTTGGGGCGAAAGTGATTTTACAGCAACAATGATGAACTATCCTCAGATTATTGATTTCTCAGGTCATTCACATGCTCCCATCAATGACCCTCGTTCAATTCATCAGCAGCATTTCACATCTCTCGGCACAGGTACTCTTTCATATTTTGAACTTGACGAGTTTGATAAGATTTACAGCACATTCCCTCCTGAAAAGGAGACTGCAGCACAGATGACAATTGTTGAAGCAGATAAAGACGGCAGAGTACGTATTTATCCTTACGATGTTATTACTGACAGACCTTTCCCAAGAGTATGGAAGATTGATACTCCATATGACCCTGAGTCATTCCTTTACACAGAAGCAAAGCATTACGCAAATCCTGAAAAAGTTTACTTCACAGGTGATGAAAAAATCGAAATTTCTGCAGAAGAAAATGAATGTACAGTTACATTCCCTCAGGCAAAATGTGATGATGAATATGTAAACGGCTATGAACTTACAGTCAGAAGAAAGTCTGACGGACTCATTGAGAGACATCTTTCAGTATGGTCAGGATATTACTTTAACGATATGCCTGAAACAGTAACACAGAAAATTGAAAAACTGAAAGCTGATACGGAATATATCCTTGAAATCAAAGCATACGGTTTCTGGAAAAACTATTCGGAAAAAATCACAAAAGAATTTAAAACAAAATAATTAATTGAAGTTTTCTTTATTTAAAGTTCGCAGAGTCAAGGGGCAGAGCCCTTTGTCGCACTCAGCAGAGTGCGAAACTCTTAATGCTTACAAAAGCTCAGGAGGGTAGAAAAACAATTGATAATTGTTTTTCGTAGGGAACCCTCGCCGGGGGTTCCCTGAAAGAAAACAAGCAAAAAACTAACGGATAACCCGCAAAGGTTATCCGTTTTTGTTATTTTTATTTGGATTTTATGTATTTTATAATATCTCTTATTCCGAAAACAATAAACCATACCGACAATAAAACAGCCAATATGTATTTCTGCCATTCAAATACATTATTTACAGTCAAGATAATGAATGATGCTACAGCCGATATACCGATTATCATAAGAATAATGGAAAAAAACAGATTAATTTTATTTTTAACCATCCGTTTCACATTCTCCTTCAATGAAAAAACAATCCTTCTCCCACCTGATAACATTTGTGTCAATGTATTCCCAGATTTTGTCGTAGTCCTTTTCACCACGGATTATGTGGTCGTGTGACCGTTCCTGCCAAATGTTTTTGCCATATTCCTTGTTGCAAAATCTTTTGAAAGTCCCCACAAATTTTGCAACCAAAGAGTTTTCATTTGTAGGGACGGGCATCCTTGACCGTCCGTTGGAATTTTCTTTGATTTTCAGCAAAAGGTGAATGTGATTAGGCATCACAACAAATTTATCAACAGAAATGTTTTCATAAAAATTGTTCATTTTTATGATTTGTTTTTCTGCAATCTTTCCATAATAGGTCAGCTCGTTTCTCGGACGGTCGAGGACGCCCGTCCCTACGATTGAGATTTTGGATAAAATCTGTTTTCTGTTTTGGGTGCAAATCGTAATAAAATATGCTCCCGGTAATGAATAATCATAATCCTTTAATCTTGTGGTTTTTCTTTTTGGTAAATCCATAAACGAAATTATTTAATTTCTGCTTTCCATGAGTATTCAAAAATTTCTCCTGCTTCAAGAGATTGGATACCTCTTTTTTCCGAAACGTCATTTTTAACCTCATAGGAATCGTTTACACCCCACCAAGGTTCAATGCAAACGTAAGGGGCACCGGGTTTTGCCCATACACCAAGGAAAGGTGCATTGCCCATATCAAAATGGAGAATTTCTTCACCTGACTTGCTTTTTAATGTAAGACCTTTTGATTTAAATCCGTTAAGAATAAGAGCATCTTCAACGAAAATGTCTTTTGTGATTACAACTTCTTTTGCATCATCAAGGAGAGGTTCATCATAAACTGCAATGATTGCATTTTTGTCAATTCTTTCTGTAACGAGAGTTTCCTTTTCGTCAAAGATGAGGCTGTCACCTACTTCAATGTTGAAACCGGGATGTGCACCAAGTGAAAAATACATCTTCTTATCATCAACATTTTTTACTGTATGAGTAACTTTAAGACCTTCGTTGTCAAGACTGAACTTTACGAAAAGTTCAAATTTAAAGGGATACATAGCGAGAGTATCTTCGTCAAAAGTCTGGAAGAAAATTGCCTCTGTTTCTGTTTTTGATACAAGTTCAAAGGGACGTTTTCTTGCAAAGCCGTGCTTCTGCATTGAATATTCCGTGCCGTTATAACGATACTTGTCATCAAGCAATTTTCCGATAAACGGGAAAAGGATTGGCGACTGTCCGTACCAGATTTCTTCTCTTCCGTACCAGATATACTCTTTGCCCGTGTCTTTTTTGATAAGACTGTGAAGTTCAGCACCGTCGTGCTTTATTTCTGCTGAGAAAATATCGTTTTCAATTTTTGTAATCATGAGAAAAACTCCTTCAGGTTTTATGTTAAATCAAGTATATCACAATAATTTTTGTTTTACAAGTGGGACTGAATATGATAAAATAAGAAACGGTGATTTTATGAAAAAGATTAATTCTATCAGTTTATGCTTTACATTCGCAGGATGTTTTCTCGGAGCCGGTTATGTTTCGGGACAGGAACTTCTGCAGTTTTTTTCTTCTTTTGGTAAGATGGGTTACATAGGTCTTTTACTTGCTGTTGTTCTGCAGGTTGTTTTCGGAATTTTACTTATAAATCTTGCGATGAAAACAGGAATTTTTGAAATGGATAAAGTGGTAATCCCTTGGGAAAAGCCTTTTCTCAGAAATGTTTTCGGCGTTTTGCAGGAGATTCTTCTCTTCGGAATTTTCGTCATAATGTCCGCAGGTACAGGTGCGTTGTTTGAACAGGTGTTTTCTCTGCCGTTCTGGGTAGGCTCACTTGTAATTTGTGTAATTACCGCAATCCTTGCAATAAAAGGTGTAGGAGCAATGGTGAAAGTTTTTTCTTACTTTGTGCCTGTCCTTGTGGCAGTAACATTAGGCATCTCCTTTTATTCAATTATTAAAAACGGTTTCCCTGAAATCCCTTCTGTGAAAACAGGTGAAAATCCTTTGCTTTCCAACTGGGTTGTAAGTGCACTCACATTTGTTTCCTACAATATTTTCGGTTCAATCGGAATACTTACTCTTGTAGGAAAAAGTGTTAAAAAGAAAAGTACTGTTTTCACGGGAGTTTCTTCAGGCGGTGTTATGCTCTTTATTATTGCTCTGGGGATTTTGTTTTCAATAAATGTTTTTGATGGTAGTGCTGAAAAAGAACTCCCTATGCTTTTTGTAGCAGAAAAAATAAACGTAGTTATAGGTTATGTTTATGCTTTTCTCCTTTTCGGAGGGATGCTTGGAACCTCCGTTTCAAGCGTTGTTGCACTTGAAAATTTCATGGAAACAAAAAGTGAGAAAATTAAAGAAAAACCTTCTCTCACAGTTACTGTCATATGTATAATGTGTTTTTTGCTCAGCCTTGCAGGATTTTCTGATCTTGTAGGTTTTATTTATCCTGTGTTCGGATACCTTGGTTTTGCAGCGCTTGTTCTGATTATTGTAAATTATTTAAAACTTAACAGTTGCAGATGATAGTAAAATATGGTATAATAAACTATTCAATTTATATAATGGAGAAATATGATGAGCCGCAAGAAATGGATGTTTTCAAAATTTGATAAAGAGTATGCTGCGGAAATTGCTGAAAGGTACGAACTTAGTCCCTTTGCGGCTGTACTTCTTGCAGGGAAAAATTTTGAAAACGAAGATGAGCTTGAGGCTTTCCTCAGTGATGATAATGCATTTTTAGTTGACCCTTACGAATTACCTGATATGGATAAGGCAGTCAGCCGTATAAACAGGGCGATTGAAAATTTTGAACGCATTATGGTTTACGGTGACTATGATGCAGACGGAGTAAGTTCAACCGCACTTCTTTACCTTTATCTCCGTGACAGAGGCGCAGATGTTCAGTATTATATTCCCGAAAGACTGACTGAGGGTTACGGAATGAACCTTGATGCTGTGCGCAAAATAAAGGAACGTGACGTTGACCTTATTATTACAGTTGACAATGGTATCAGTTCAATTCTTGAAGCAGAAAAAATCAAGGCTCTGGGCATGGAACTTGTTGTGACAGACCACCACAGACCGGGGGACATACTTCCTGATGCTGTGGCAGTTGTTGACCCTTACAGAGATGATTATGATGGTGTTTTCAACGAATGGGCAGGTGTAGGCGTTGCTTTCAAACTTGTGGAAGCTTTATCTGACGGGGATGAAGAAGTTATAAATGAATATGCAGACCTCGTTTCAATAGGTACAATCGGTGATGTCGTGCCTCTTCGAAGTGAAAACAGGGTTTTTGTAAAATGCGGTATTGAAAGAATAAATGCATCAGTCCGTCCCGGTATTGCAGCACTAAGGGAAGTTACGGGAATGAGTAATCATGATATGACATCTTCAAATATTGCTTTTACGATTGTACCCAGAATAAATGCCGCAGGAAGGATGGGAAGTGCAGACAGAGCGATAAAACTTCTCCTTTCTGAAGACGAAGAAGAAGCAAGAATTCTGGCAGAAGAAGTAAACGAAGCAAATATTTCAAGACAGCAGACAGAAATGAAAATAATTGCCGAGGCTGAGGAGAAAATAGAAAAAAGCGGTGATATGATGTATGACCGCGTTCTTGTTGTTGACGGAAAAGATTGGCACAGCGGTGTTATCGGAATTGTTGCGGCAAGACTTACGGAAAAATACGCAAGACCCTGCCTCGTAATAGGAGTAAGTGACGGTATAGGTAAAGGCTCAGGCAGAAGCATTGAAGGTTTCTCGCTTTTTGAAGCACTGTCAGCAGTTTCAGAATGCCTTGACCATTTCGGTGGTCACACGCTTGCGGCAGGCTTTACTGTAGATGAAGATAAAATTGATGAACTTCGCAGAAAAATCAATGAATACGCAAAGACTGTTGATATGCCCAGACCTCAGCTTAAAATTGATTGCAGAATAAGTCCGAAGTATGTGAATGTGGATTTAATCAATGAAATTACCATGCTTGAACCTTTTGGTGCAGGTAACAGTCAGCCCCTTTTCGCAATGATGGGCATGAAAATTGAAAAAATTGAAGGCCTTTCACAGAACAAGCATACAAAGCTTTCTCTTTCAAAGGGTGAAGCAAGAATTGTTGCAATGCGTTTTGGTGTGTCTCCCGACAATCTTGATTTTACCGTAGATGACACAGTTGATATTGCAGCAAATTTAGATAAAAATGAATACATGGGAACGGTGAAGGTTTCTGTTATTGTAAGGGATATGCGTTTTTCTGACCTTGAGGAAGAAAAGGTAATCAGGTCAGAGGAAATATACGAAAAATTCAGAAGAAAAGAAAAACTGTCTCCTGAAGAAATAAATCTTATTTACCCCGACAGAGATTTTGTGGGTAAAGTTTTCAGAATACTTCGTCAGGGAGTATGGAATAAAAGTGACGAAGCACTCTGCATCAGGTCAGTTGGTAACGGTGAAAGACTTTGTGCAGTCAAAGTAAGTGTTGACGTTCTTGAAGAAATGGGACTGATTGTCCGTAACAAAAAAACAAAATCAGTCTCTCTTGCAGAGACACAAGGCAAGGTTGACCTGACAAAATCAAAAATTCTTATGAGTATAAAGGAGGTGTGAAATAATGGCAAGCGAAATCGGGTATGAGGAATTAAGGGAAAAACTTGTGAAGAATTTCACACCCGAAGAAGTTGAAAAGATTGACAAGGCATATAATATGGCAAAGGATGCTCACGAGGGACAGCTGAGATATTCAGGTCAGCCCTATATTATTCATCCAGTTGCTGTGGCAACGATACTTGTTGACCTTTGCATGGACTATCAGTCTGTAGTTGCTGCACTTCTTCACGATACGGTTGAAGATACCGACGTTTCACTTGAAAACGTGAAAAACGATTACGGCGAAGATGTTGCAAAACTTGTTGACGGTGTAACAAAATTAGGTAAAGTTCCGCTTTCAACAAAGGAAGAAGAACAGGCAGAAAATATCAGAAAAATGCTTCTTGCAATGAGCGAGGACATCCGTGTTATTATCATCAAACTTGCTGATCGTCTTCATAACATGAGAACACTTGAGTTTATGCGTCCTCAGAAAAGACGTGATAAGGCGCTTGAAACAATTGAGATTTATGCTCCTCTTGCTCACCGTCTCGGTATCAGAACAATAAAAGAAGAACTTGAGGACCTTGCTATCAGTTTCCTTGACCCTGTAGGATATGAGGAAATTGAAACAAGGCTCGGCTCACAGATGGAAGAAAGACAGCAGTTCCTTGAAAATATCAAGGTGAGAATAAAAGAGAGAATTTCCGAAATTATTCCCGAACCTCATATTGCGGGACGAATCAAGAGTGTTCATGGCATTTACCGTAAGATGTATATGCAGAACAGGAATTTCGGTGAAATTTATGATATTTATGCGGTGAGAATTATTGTGGATTCAGTCATCGACTGTTATAACTGTCTCGGTGTTATCCATGATATGTTCACACCTATTCCCGGAAGATTTAAAGATTATATATCAACACCTAAACCTAATATGTATCAGTCTTTGCACACAACTGTAATCGGTAAGGAAGGTATTGCATTTGAAGTTCAGATAAGAACGTGGGAAATGCATTATACTGCTGAGTACGGTATTGCTGCTCATTGGAAATATAAATTAGGTGAAGGCTCAAAGGCTAAAATTGACGAAAGACTTTCATGGGTAAGACAACTTCTCGAAAGTCAGAAAGAGTCAGACGATGTTGAAGAAATTGTATCAACAATTAAAAGTGATTTTGTACCCGAGGAGGTTTATGTTTTCACTCCCAAGGGAGATGTTGTGCCTCTTCCGGCAGGTGCTACTGTTATTGACTTTACTTATGCAATTCACTCAGCAGTAGGTAACAAAATGGTTGGTGCAAAGGTTGACGGAAGAATTGTACCCATTGATTTCGTTGTAAAAACAGGTCAGATTATTGAGGTTATGACCTCCTCTCAGCAGGGCAAAGGTCCCAGCCGCGATTGGCTTAAAATTGTAAAAACAAGCGAAGCACGTACTAAAATCCGTGCATGGTTTAAGAAAGAAAGACGTAAAGAGAATATTGAGGAAGGTAAGGCTGAAATTGAAAGAGAATTCAGACGTAACAGAATAATTCTCGACGGTGATACTTACGATGAGTTTATAAAAAATCTTGCTGAAAGACAGCATATGCCCACAGTTGATGATTTCTATGCAGCGATCGGTTATGGCGGTATAAGCGTTATCAAAATGCTTCCTCAGATAAAGGAAAACTACACAAAACTCGTCAAGGCAAAAGAACCTGTTCCCGATGAAATCGTGGTGACTGCTCCTCAAAAACGTTCAAAGAGCAGTGAAGGTGTTTCTGTTGAAAATATTGATAACTGTCTTATTAAATTTGCACGTTGCTGTAATCCTCTGCCCGGTGATGAAATTATAGGCTTTATTACAAGAGGTCACGGCGTTTCAATTCACAACAGAAGCTGTCCAAATGTTCCTAAAGAAATTTCCATGGCAAATGAACCTGAAAGATGGGTAAGAGCAACATGGGATAATGATATTAAAGAAGATTTTATTGCAAATCTTTCCGCAGTGTGTATTGATAAGGTGGGACTTCTTGCTGAAATTTCAGGAAAATTTGCTGAAATGAGAGTTATGATTCACTCCGTAAATATGCGTGCGATAAAAGACGGCAGAGCGATAATGAATGTTACAATTTCCGTTGAAGGTGCAGAGCATCTGAAGAGTGTTATAGCAAAAATCCAGAAAATTGACGGTGTACTTCTTGTTGAACGTTCAGGTGCGTAACAGAAGTTGACTGAAAGGAATAGATTATGAAAGCAGTTATACAGCGTGTTACTTTTGCCGATGTTAAGGTTGACGGTGAAACAGTAGGAGCAGTTGAAAACGGATTTATGATTCTCCTCGGCGTTGCAGAAGGAGATACAAAAACGGAAGCAGACCTTCTTGCAAAGAAGACTGCAAATATGAGGATTTTTGAAGATGAAAACGGCAAAATGAATCTGTCACTTCTTGATACAGACGGCGCTTGCCTTGTTATCTCTCAGTTTACACTTTGTGCCGATTGTAAAAAAGGCAACAGACCATCTTTCATCAATTCTGCTAAGCCGGATGTTGCAAATGAACTGTATGAATATTTTATGGAACAACTGAAAGCAAACGGAGTTAAAAAAGTAGAACACGGGATTTTCGGTGCAGACATGAAAGTTTCACTTCTCAATGATGGCCCTGTTACAATTGTGCTTGACAGTGATATTATAAAACCGAAGGGATGACAAAATGAAAATAAAAGGCTATGCAATCGGGGAAATGCAGGTCAACTGCTACATTCTTGAAAATGAAGAAACAGGTGAGGGTGCAATTGTTGACCCCGGAAGATATGCTCCTGAAATTATAGAGGAAGTAAAAAAACTTAAAAAAGTAAAATATATTCTACTGACACACGGTCACTTTGACCATGTGTGGCAGGCGAAGTTTGCAAAAGAAGCCACAGGTGCAGAAATTGTAATCAGTCATGAAGACGCATGCTGTCTCAATGATGACCCTCTTAACCTCTGCCATGAAGTGGGAATTGAGATGAACAAATGTGAAGCTGATATTTTAGTCAGCGACGGTGATGAACTTTTTCTCGGTGACGAGAAAATCAAAGTTCTTCACACACCCGGTCATTCCAAGGGTTCGGTATGCTACCTTATTGAAGAATCACGTATTCTTATTTCAGGAGATACTCTTTTCTGCAGAACATGCGGAAGAGTTGACCTTGCGGGGGGAAATAAAGAAGACATGCTTAAATCCCTTAAAAGACTTAAAAATCTTGAGGGTGATTACAATGTTTACCCCGGTCATAACAGAGCAACTACCCTTGATGAAGAAAGAGTAAAAAACAGATATTTGAAAAGAGATTTGGACGAATGGTACTGGTAAATTTAGGACATACTTTCAACTATGAAACTGAAAATCTCTGCCGTGTTTTCTTTCCTCTTGAAAAAATTGAGACGGTAAATGAGGATGAAAGTTCAGACAGAAAAGTTCTGACGGAGAAAAAAGGAAGAGAAATTTCAGTCAGAATTTCTTTTGAAAACGAAGAAAATTTTCTTTCGCAGATTTGTGAAGAAAATGCAGATTTTGAACTTGAAATTGCAACACTTCTTTATAAATGTCTGACAAAAATCACATCATACACTCCTCAATGGGGACTTCTTACAGGGGTGAGACCCTCTAAACTTATGCTTAAACTCATTGCTGAAATGGGCGAAGAGAAGGCAAGAAAATATTTCACGGAAAAACTTCTTGTGAGTGAGAAAAAAACTTCCCTTGCAATGAGTGTTGCAGAGTGTGAAGAAAAAATTATTTCCCGTTCACATAAAAATTCTTTCAGCCTTTACATATCAATTCCTTTTTGTCCCACAAGATGCAGTTACTGTTCTTTTGTTTCCCATTCAATTGAAAAGACAAAAAAACTGATGGCTCCTTATGTTGAAAACCTCTGTGAAGAAATAAAACTTACAGGTGAAATTGCAAAAGATTTAGGCCTCTGTCTTGAAACAGTTTATTTCGGAGGGGGAACACCTACAACTCTCACAGCAGAACAATTGGACAAACTTCTCATGGCAGTTGAAGAAAGTTTTGACTTATCAACTTGTTTTGAATACACCGTTGAAGCGGGAAGACCTGACACGGTTACAAGGGAAAAACTTGAAGTTCTGAAGAAAAAAGGTGTTACGAGAATCAGCATAAATCCTCAGACTTTTAATGACAAAGTCCTTGAAAATATCGGAAGAAAACATACGTCAGATGAAACTCTTAATGCTTTCCGTCTTGCAAGAGACGTAGGCTTTGACAATATAAACATGGATCTTATTGCAGGTCTTTCAGGTGATACTCTGGAGAGTTTCTCAGAAACACTTGATATTATAAATGAACTTGACCCTGAGAATGTAACTGTGCATACTCTTGCACTTAAACGTTCATCAACTTTAGCCGGTGACACGACAGGACTTTCAAGCGGAAGGCTTGCAAATGAAATGATAAATCTTTCCCATGAAAAACTGACTTCAAATAATTACATTCCCTATTACATGTACCGTCAGAGTAAATCTCTGGGAAATCTTGAAAATGTAGGTTGGTGCAAGAAAGGGAAAGAATGTGCATATAATATCTTTATGATGGAAGAATGTCATACAATTCTCGCTTGCGGTGCAGGTGCAGTCACAAAACTGAAAGACCCTGAGGGAGACGTAATTGAAAGGATTTTTAATTTCAAATATCCTTATGAATACAATGACAGGCTCCATGAATTATTTGATAGAAAGAAACGAATAAAAGAGTTTTATTCGGAGAGGTGATTTTACGTGTCGAAAATTGAAAATGAACTTCAGTTTATCGTAGAAAATGCCCTGAATGATAAAGAAAAATTTATAGAAAAATCAGAAAAAAGGTACAGAAATATTATTTCCTCTGTCTGTGAAAAAATCAATGCAGACAACGATAAAGAAATTATTATGCTTGCAGGGCCCAGCGGTTCAGGTAAAACCACAACTGCAAACAAGATAAAAGAAAAACTTGAAACCATGGGACATAAGGCATACACAGTCAGCCTTGATGATTTCTATAAAAATATCGGTGAAGGTCCGAAAAATGAAGACGGAAGTTATGATTTTGAGAGCGTTGACTCTCTTGACCTTGACCTTATTCATAAATGTTTACAGGAACTGATTACAGAATCAAGAAGCGAACTTCCTCTTTTTGATTTCATGACAGGCAGAAGAAAAGAAGAAAAAAATCTAATAATTCTGCAAAAAGGTGACGTAATTATCGTTGAAGGACTTCATGCTCTCAATCCGAGAATTACGGATACTCTGCCTGAGAAAAATCTTTTCAAAATTTATATCAGTGTATCTTCACGCATTTATGATGGAGAAAAAATAGTTCTCAACAAAAGAAACTTAAGATTTATCCGCAGAATGGTAAGGGATTTTCAGTTCAGAAACAGTTCTGTTGAACACACATTTTCTCTGTGGCCTGCAGTTATGGCGGGAGAGGATGAATATCTTTTTCCGTTTAAAGGAAATGCACACTTGCTCATAAATTCAATTCATGTTTATGAACCTTGCGTTTTCAGAAATGTTGCAACGGAACTTCTTTCATCTGTAGAGAAAACAAGCGGAAATTATAAGGATGCTCAGAAACTTATTTCTGCTCTCAGTAAATTTCCCTCAATTGAAAAAGATGATGTTCCCGGAGATTCGCTTCTCAGAGAATTTCTCGGAAAATAAAAGTAGGTGAGATAATTGGAGAAAACTGAAAAGAAACAAACCATGCTCAACGGTGCATTGATTCTGATGATTGCAACTGCAGTGGGTTCAATTATCGGTGCACTTTATAAACTTCCTCTTACTGCGCTTATCGGTGAAGTGGGACGAGGATATTTTGCATCGGCTTATCAGATTTATGTTCCTATTTATGCAATTTCGATGGCAGGTCTTCCTGTTGCGGTTTCAAAGCTTGTGAGCGAGTATATTGCCTCAAACAGATACCGTGATGCATTGAATGTTAAAAAAATCGCAGGCAGAATGTTCCTCATTACAGGTATTGCGGGTACACTTCTTCTTATGATACTTGCTTTCCCTTATTCTCTGTGGATTTGTGAAAAAACACAGACAGTATGGAGTATTCTTGCAATTGCACCTTCAATTTTCTTCTGTTGTCTCATGTCAACTTACAGGGGCTATTACGAAGGCTCACGCAATATGATTCCTACTGCAGTAACGGAACTTATTGAAAATGTTTCGCGACTTGTTATCGGTCTTGCGCTTTCCTACATAGTTATGTCTTCAGGTATGAAGAAGTTTGAGGAAACAGGCAAGGTTTTCGGCAAAGCACTTGAAACTGAAAGCGAAGCACTCAGCGCTCTTTATCCAATTGCAGCAGCTGCAGCAATTATGGGTGTTACAATCGGTACGATTATTGCTTTTCTGTATATGCATATCCGCTTTAAAATAAGAGGCTCAGGTATTACAAGAGTTCAGCTTATCAATTCCGAACCCGCTCAGGCAAAGTCAGTTACTGCAAAGAAGCTGATTAACCTTGCAATTCCCATGGTTATCAGTTCTCTTGTTCTCAATGTTACAAATCTGATTGACGCTTCTCTTATTCAGAAATGTCTTGCTATTGCACTTGATAAAGATTACGATACAATTTACAACATGTATAAAGCATCTCTTGATGCATCGGGAACTCTTGTTGAAGATACAAAAAATTACCTTGTGGGTTGCTATTTTGCATCTCAGGACCTGAGAAATATTATTCCCTCAATTACAATGTCTCTCGGTATCAGCGCAATTCCTGCACTTTCAGCTGCTTTTGCGGTGAAAGACAAGAAAACTCAGAAAACCACAATTGAATCTGTACTGAGAATAACTTCTCTTATTGCGCTTCCTGCAGGTCTGGGACTGGGTGTTCTTTCTGAACCTGTTCTGACATTATTCTACGGCGGTACAAATTCTCAGAATCTTATTCCTATTGCAGCACCAATTATGGCTGTGTGCAACTACTTTACATTTTTCTTTGCAATTTCTTCACCCATTACAAACATGCTACAGTCAATCGGCAGAGCAGACATTCCCGTAAAGAGTCTTCTTGTAGGTTCGGTTGCAAAAATAGCGGCAGATATTGTTCTTGTAAGCAACCCGAAATATAACATCAAAGGTGCAGTTGTAGGTACAATTCTCTGCTACGTAATTATTGTTATAATCAATCTTGTAATGCTACTCAGAATTTCAAAAGTGAAGATAAATTTAGTGTCTGTTTTCTTCAAACCTTTTTTGTGTGCAGTTCTCAGTGCAGGTGTTGGTTTTATGGCTTATAGCGGTATTGAACACTTCTTCCCTGTGTCGGATTATACTCAGAGATTCAACGGTTCAACCATTTCATGTATAATTTCTATCGGAATTATTATGGTTGTTTACCTTATTTCCATGCTTTTGATACGAGGTTTATCGTCAGATGATATAAAAATGCTCCCTAAAGGAGAAAAAATTGCAAAAATGCTTGAAAAATATAAACTTTTAGGTTAAAATAGTCTTTGCTATGTATGGGAGGTCGTAAAAATGGTTGAATCTTTTGAGTTTAAAGATAGATATGACTTCTATGACCTTATGCGTATTATGAAGGCTTTGAGAGGTGAGGGTGGTTGCCCTTGGGATGCCGAGCAGACTCACGAAAGCATCAGAAAAGATTTCATCGAGGAAACTTATGAAGTCATCGAAGCCATCAATAAAAAAGATCCTGAACTTCTCTGCGAAGAATTGGGCGATGTTCTTTTGCAGGTTGCATTCCATGCAGAAATGGAACAGGAGAAGAACGTTTTTACAATTGATGATGTAACAGACGGTATTTGCAAAAAACTTATTGAAAGACATCCTCATGTTTTCGGTGAAGTTGAAGTCAGCGGTGTGGGAGATGTTCTTGCCAATTGGGACACTATCAAAAGAAAGTCCAAAGGTCAGAAAACTCAGGCTGAAGCAATGCAGTTTATCCCTCGTGAACTTCCCGCTCTTATGAGAGCAACAAAAATTCAGGGTAAGGCAAAGAAAGCCGGTTTTGACTGGGACAACATTGACGATGTTTTTTCAAAACTCGATGAAGAAATTGCTGAACTTAAAGAAGCATATAAATCGGGTGTAAAAAAAGATGTAGAAGAAGAACTTGGTGATGTTCTTTTTACAGCAGTAAATCTTTCAAGATTTCTCCAATGCGACGCGGAAGAAGCTTTGACCGTATCAAACGATAAATTCATTTCCCGTTACACGAAGGTTGAAAACTTAGCAAAGGAAAGAAGCATTGATATGAAAAACGCTTCCCTTGAAGAGCTTGATAAACTCTGGGAAGAAATAAAGGATTGACGCATACGCCTCGGGCGAATGTTTCAAAATAAACAAAAATTTAAAAATGGAGGAAAAAGCAAATGAATAAGACAGAACTCGTAGCAGCAGTAGCAGAAAAAGGTTTTTCAAAGAAAGACGCTGAAAAAGCAGTAGCAGCAGTTTTCGGTTCAATCGAAGAAGCTCTCAAAGCAGGCGATAAAGTACAGCTTATCGGTTTCGGTACATTTGAAGTTCGTGAACGTGCAGCAAAACAGGGTCGTAACCCCAGAACAGGCGAAACAATGATGTTCGAAGCATCAAAAGTTCCCGCATTCAAAGCTGGCGCAGCTCTTAAAGCAGCAGTTAAATAATTAATTTTATTTAATAAAAAGGAGTAGCCGAGGCTACTCCTTCGCTTTTTGGAGGTAAAAATGAGACTTGATAAATATCTTAAAGTTTCACGTCTTATAAAAAGACGTACCGTTGCAAATGAAGTGTGCGATGCAAAGCACGTTTCAGTCAACGGAAAAATTGCAAGAGCATCTTATGACGTAAAAGTAGGAGATGTTATTGAAATTCAGATGGGTGCAAACGTAACAAAGGCACAGGTTCTCAACGTTACGGAACATGCCACAAAAAATGACGCACCGCTGATGTACAAGATTTTATGAAATCTTGTATGGGATGTTCTATGTGCCTTCCCGATTTTAGTGCAAAGCACAGAATGCAAACCGCGGTTCCCTATAAGTGTAGCCGTTGGTATTGTTTTATAATTGCGTCGCAGACCCGACATTTTGCACTTTACAATTTGCATTTTGCATTTATGAATAACAAACCTTCCCGTAGAATATATTTTATTATATATCAGAGGGAGGTTTTTGTTTTTATGGAAGATAAAAAAATTAAAATGCCTCACGGCCTTGTAATGGAGGACAGACGGAATTTGTCAATTACGGGAGTGGGTGATGTTGACAGCTTTGATGAAAATACAATTATTGTTTTTACTGACCTTGGAGAGCTTACCGTCAGAGGTGAAGAACTGCATATTAAAAATCTCAACATTGAAGCAGGTGAGGTTTTACTTGAGGGGAGAATTTCTTCCCTGACATATTCTGACAACACAAACAATCAGACAGGATTTTTTTCGCGGATTTTCAGGTGACGGATAATGTATCTTGATACTATTGGGGAACAAGTGCGTGTTTTTCTTTATTCCTGCGGATTCGGCTTTCTGTTAGGAGTTCTTTTTGAGTTTTTTATGTTTTTAAGACTTCTGTTGCCGCGTGGTAAAATTATTACTTTTGCAGCGGATTTTCTTTACATGGTTGTGTGTACCTTTCTTATGTTCATTTTCGGACTTTGTGTTCATAACGGCAGTTTTAAATTCTATGTTTATGCAGGTGCGGTAATAGGCTGGTTTATCTGTTATTTTTCTTCAGGAGCATTTCTGAGAAAAATATCCCTTTCTTTTTCCGGCAAAATAAAAAGTGCTTTCTTTTATTTCAAAAGAGGAATTTTGTTTCTTAAACGTAAATTTAGCGAAAAAAGAGCAAAAAATTTGAAAAAAAGTGAAATTTCCTCAAATTTACTATTGCAAGATGATGAAGCCATGTTGTATAATAGTGAGGAATGATACTGAAAAGGAGTGAGTCGCATGAGAGATTTTTTCTCAAAGCGGAGCTTTATTCTTATTGTTGCGACTATCGCCTTTGTTTGTTTCGCAGCAGTTCTTATTGCCAACCTCTCAAATACGGCAGCTCAAAAAAAGCGTGAATATGAAAGTGTCTCACAGGCACTTGAAACTCAGAATGAGGAAAATGCACGACTTGAGGAGGAACTGAAAAACGGTATCAGCGAGGAAGAAAAAGAATATATCGCCCGTAATGAATTAGGTTACATTTTGCCCGGGGAACATGTGTATGCAGATGCATCCTGAGCAATTGAAATAAAAACATTTTTCGGAGGAAGAAAGTCAGTTTATGCAGTTAGAAATCGGAACAATCTGTGACGGTAAGGTAAGCGGAATTACAAATTTTGGGGCATTCGTTTCTTTGCCGGGCGGAAAAACAGGAATGGTACATATCTCTGAAGTTTCAAACAAATTCATCAAGGATATCAGAGAAGTGCTTACAGAAAATCAGGATGTAAAAGTTAAGGTTATCTCTATCGGTGATGACGGAAAAATCAGCCTTTCCATCAAACAGACGGAAAAGCAGGAAGAAAAACCGCCGAAAAAACCCAGACCTCCCAGAAATGCTGATGTTTGGCAGGGCAGTAAAAACGAAACAAAAGAGAATATGTCTTTTGAAGATATGATGGCAAAATTCAAACAGGTCAGTGATGAAAAAATGACAGACCTGAAACGTTCAAAGGAGTCTAAACATGGTGGCTTCTCAAGAGGAGCACGTAAAGGTCAGAACGGCTGATATTTTGCTGTTATATGAAAATAATATTAAAAACGAAAGGAAGTTTTGACATGGAATTTGTAAATAAAGAGATGCTCATCGGTGACATCCTTGATAAGGCACCTGAAACAGCACAGTTTTTCCTTGCAATGGGAATGCATTGCCTTGGCTGTCCCTCAGCAAGAGGCGAAAGCATTGAACAGGCTTGCATGGTTCACGGCACAGATGCAGATGAACTTGTAAGTAACATCAATGAATTTCTTTCTAAAAAATAATTAACAGACAGCTTTGACCGTATCTTATGATACGGTCATTCTTTTTAGGAAGCATAAACAATTATCAATTGTTTTTTTATCCTCCTGCACCTTTATAAGCATAAGAATTTCGCACTCTGCGAAGTTCGACAAGGGTTCTGCCCTTTGAACCTGTGAACTTTTGAAAAAGTTTGACCAGAACTTTATGGGTAAAAGGTGTATTTACTTGAATATATTATCAGATTATGGTATAATACCATGAATAGTTTTTGCGATTTTGTAGGCTTTGCACACTCATTCGACTGCGGTTTCTGATATAATTTTCAGATGGGTGATGTGGGCATCATCCCCTACGAATTATCAATCGGTGCAATATAAAATCGGCGAAGCCCCGACATTTTGCATTCTGCATTAAACAGGTGTTTTTTATGGAAAATAATTCTTTTAAAACTGAATATTTAGGTGGTAATATAACCTGTGTTGTGTCGGATGACCACACTTTCGGCACGGATGCAGTTCTGCTTTCTCGTTTTTCCGCACCTAAACGTAAAGATGTTTGTTGTGATCTGGGAACAGGATGCGGAATTATCCCTTTATTGTGGCTGAGAGAGGAATTGATAAATCCGGTTACTGCAGTTGAAATTCAGGAAAATGCCTGCTTTCTTGTGAATAAATCAATTGAAATGAATAATCTGTACGGGAAACTAGAAATTGTCAATTGCGATTTGCGTGAATTTGCGGAACGTCTTCCCATGGGAAAATTCTCTCTTGTTACATTTAATCCCCCGTATTTTTCGGTTGACTCAGGGATGTCAAGTCCCAACGACAGCGTAAGAATTGCACGTCATGAAATTATGTCCGATATTTTTGAAGGTGCAAAATGTGCGTCTTACATACTGAAATTCGGTGGCAGATTCTGTATCTGTCACCGACCTGAGAGACTTCCCGACGTTTTTGAAGCCATGAGAAAAAATAACATTGAACCTAAACGCATGGCTTTTTGCAGAAGAAATAAACAGACAAAACCGTTTCTTGTTCTCGTTGAGGGTAAAAAAGGTGGCAAACCTTCACTTGTTGTGGAAGATGAAATTATAATGGCTGATGAAAACGGCAATTACATAGACGGTGTTTACGGAGATGAGGTGAAATAAATGGGAAAACTTTATGTTGTGGGAACTCCCATAGGCAATTTGGGCGATTTCTCTCCGAGGGCGGTAAATACCCTTGAAGAATGCGATTTTATTGCAGCGGAAGATACGAGAGTTACTTTAAAGATACTTAATCATTTCGGCATAAAAAAGCAGATGGTAAGTTACTTTGAACATAACAGAACTGAGCAGGGTGAAAAAATCCTGTCCCGACTTCTTTCGGGAGAAACCTGTGCACTTGTTACAGATGCGGGAATGCCTGCTATTTCTGACCCGGGGGAAGATTTAGTCAGACTTTGCCATGAAAATGGAGTATCCGTTGAGTCTGTTCCCGGACCTTGTGCATTTTCAACTGCACTTGCAATTTCCGGAATGCCAAGCGGAAGATTTACTTTTGAAGGTTTTCTCAGTGTTACAAAAAACAGCAGACGCGAACATCTTCTTTCGCTGAAAGATGAAAAACGCACCATGATTTTTTACGAAGCACCTCACAAATTAGGCGCAACCCTCAAAGACATGTTTGACAATTTCGGTGAAAGAAATATTGCGATTGTAAGGGAAATTACAAAAATACACGAAGAAGTTATCAGAACAACTTTTTCGGAGGCAGTCCGTCTTTACGGTGACGGTGGTCTCAAAGGTGAAATCGTGCTGATAATTGACGGCAAAAAGGAAGAAGAAAAGGAAGTAAGCCTTGAAGATGCAGTGGCAATTGCTCTTGCAAAAATGGAAGAAGGTTTCTCTAAAAATGACAGTGCGAAATTTGCCGCAAAACAGACCGGCATAAAAAAAGGTGACATCTATTCTCAACTTACGGAGGTTTAATATGGAAGCTTTTATTGAATATTTCAAGCAGTACAAAATACTTTTTATAATACTTTTTGTTCTTCTTATTGTGCTAGTTGTCGTGTATTCAAAAATGGGTAAAACAATGGCAAAAAGAAAAGCAGAAAAAGAAAAACTTATAAAAAAACTTGACCACATGAAAAAAATAAGGGAAGATTATGCCTGCCTCACAGAAGAAAAAATTCTCTCTGATGACGGTGAAAATCTTATTGAGGGAATTGCAG
>JAZOAY010000080.1:0-13632 GCA_045595725.1 Acutalibacteraceae bacterium
GGCCTTTGGGCATTGAAGCCATCATGTCAGGGTCAACAACTGCAACAACAGGGATGTCGTGAACGTCAACACAAACCATTTTTCTGTTCTTTTCAGCGTCTGTGATAACGTAGTTGATTGTAACTTCCGCAGCAGTACCTGCAGTTGTGGGAACTGCGATAATGGGAACGCACTTATTCTTTGTGGGAGCAACGCCTTCAAGTGAAACTACATCAGCGAATTCAGGGTTAGTGATAATGATACCGATTGCCTTTGCTGTGTCCATAGAAGAACCGCCGCCGATTGCGATAATGCAGTCAGCACCGCTTGCTTTGAAAGCTTCAACTCCTGTCTGCACGTTTTCGATTGTGGGGTTAGCCTTAATGTTTGAATAAATTTCGTAAGCGATTGAAGCGTTGTCAAGAATGTCTGTAACTTTCTTGGTAACGCCGAATTTGATAAGGTCGGGGTCAGAGCATACGAAAGCCTTTTTAAAGCCTCTTGCATTTACTTCAGTTGCAATTTCCGCAATAGCTCCTTTGCCGTGATAACTTGTTTCGTTAAGTACAAATCTGTTTGCCATGGTATTAACCTCCAAATAAAATTTTGACAGTATTATCATACAACCAAATTATTAAATAATCAAGAGAAATTTGTTAATTAATTAACGAAACAAAAGATTTTTACGTCATTTGTAAATTTTTTGTGACCATTGGAGCGATTTTGCTCCAAAAAAGGCTCAGTTCACGGTATATGTGAAAGGAGTTTTTATATGAGTGAAAATAAAAAATATTATTGGCTGAAATTGAAAAAGATTTTTTTAATCAGAAGATGATTAAAATTCTGAGTACATTCGAAAAAGGAGAGAGAATGATACTTGTTTTCCTGAAAATGGAACTTCATGCCCTTGAAAATGACGGGTATATTTATCATGACAATATGCTCCCCACATTTGAACAAGAACTTACAGTTGCAATTGATGAGACTGACACAAGTTTTGTGAAGACAACACTTGATACGCTTATTAAATTAGGTGCGATTGAAAAGAAAGATGAGAAAACATACTACATAACTGCACTTGAAGACTGTATCGGTTCGGAGACAGATGCCGCACAAAAAATGAGAAAAAGAAGAGAACTTGAAAAGTCACAATGTTATAACAATGTTACACAATGTTCACCAGAGATAGAGAAAGAGACAGATAAAGAGAAAGAGTTATATCAAGAGAAGAGAAGAACGCCTTCCTCCTTTTCCGATGAGAAAAAAGGAGGAAGGTATGGACAAAAAAACAATTTTTTCAATAATTCTTATTATGGGAAAAATAAACCTCCTAAAAAGGAGGCATCTTACGATATTGATGAAGTTATGAGGGAAGTTGACAGTCAGGAACTTGTGTATAAATCAAAAAGTAAAGAAACTCATGACGCTTAAAAAAATGTTGTAATTTGTAAATATAACTGATATAATTTGAATGCAAAGGGCAAAGTGCAAAATGTCAGGTCTTCGGTGCTTACTTATAATAAAACCAACGGCTGTGTCGTAGGGAAGACCCTTGCGTTCTTCCGAAAAATTGCACAAAACTCTACAAATTATAATTTGTCTGTGCATTTATGGTAAGCCTTGCCTCCATCTGATGAGGGAGGTGGATTTTGCGAAGCAAAAGACGGAGGGAGAGAAAACGAAGTTTAACTACCCCTCAGTCAGCCTTACGGCTGACAGCTCCCCTGACAAGTGGAGCCAACTGTTACAATTAGTTTCAGCAAGATAAATTATAAGTTTATTTTCAGATTGTCATAAACACAGGAGGAAATATTATGCAGGTTTTCAGTTACAGGGATTATCCCATAAAAATATTCGGTCTGCCTCTTTTCAATGAAAACGGAAAGCTTGAACGCCTTCCCGATGATGTCATTGAAAAAGTACCGAGCCTTGAATTTTTCGGTAAAAGATGTCCCGGTGCAAGGCTCTGTTTCAGGACAAATTCGGAAAAATTCACCGTAAAGGCAAAATTTGAAACCTTAGGCCCTGACGCCGGAATGTCGGTTTTCAGCTGTCAGTCCTTTGATGTTCTTGCAGGCAACAGACAAAAGCCCCGTTTTCTCGGTCTTGTGACACCTTTTAATCTGCAGACTTTTTCCTTTGAAGCAACATTTGACAAGGGAAACGAAATGGAAGATATAACAATTTTTCTTGCAAGAAACGAAAAAATTGAGGATATTCAGATTGAAATTGAAGAGGGTGCTTTGATTGAAGAGCCTACCCCTTACAAGTACAAACCTATTGTTTTTTACGGCTCATCAATTACAGAGGGCGGTTGTTGCAGTAACGTGAAAAATTCATACACGTCAATTCTGTCCTCAAGACTTGATGCTGATTTTTACTGTCTCGGTTTTTCGGGAAGTGCCAAAGGTGAACTTCCAATTGCTGATTTCATAAATACCCTCGACATGAGCATTTTTGTTTTTGACTATGACCACAATTCCCCTGATGCGGAGCATCTGAGAAAAACTCACGAACCTTTCTTTAAAAGAATAAGGGAGGCTCACCCATATCTGCCGATAGTCATTATGACGATGCCTAAAGAAATTTATGATGAAGTCAACGATGAACGTGCTTCTGTCATTAAACAGACATATCTGAATGCTCTTGAAAACGGTGACAGAAACGTGTATTTCATTGACGGAGAAGAATTCTACGGTCCCGAGGAAAGATACCTCTGCACAATTGACGGCGTTCATCCAAACAGTCTGGGATTTCTCCGAATGGCAAATATTATTGAACCTACATTGAGAAAAATTCTTGAAGTGAGATAAAACAGATATTACTTACGAGCCATATATACTTATACCACCTTTCCCACAAGAGAAAGGTGGTATTTTTCGTAATAAAAGATACGGTACTTTTATTTAATTTCAAATCCCCATATATGTTTTGATTTGATTATCTCGGGGTTTACTACAGGGAAGATGAGTTTCATTCTACCGTCTGCATCTGCAGTTCCGATTTCCACATCTTCATTGCCCATAAGCGTGACTTTCTTATCGGGAGAATATGCATAATCTTCAAGAATAATTTCGCCGAAAGGATATTTTTTGATAAATACGTAGTCTGCATCATCTTTTGTTGTGTACCATACATTTTCCTGTTTACTGAACAGAAGTCTGCGGCTTGCATAAATACCTTTGCCGTTGATTTTAAGCCAATCACCGATTTCGAGAAGTCTTTCCTGCATGATTACGGGGATTGTGCCGTCTGCTGCAGGACCTACGTTGAGAAGGAAATTACCGCCCTTACTTACAAGGTCAACAAGAGTTGTGATAAGTTCTTCACCTGTAAGGTAATCTTCAAGCTGTTCAACTCTATTGAAACCGAATGAATGTCCGATACCGCGGCATTCCTCGAAATATCTGTCACAGTCTGCGTCTTCGATTTTTCTGCCTGCTTCAATAAACCCGTATTCTGTTGTGAAGTTACCGCCCTGACGGCCTCTTGTTTCCTTACCCCAACGGTCATTGGGAACGATGAAATCCTTTACTGAACTTTCGTTGTAAAGCCACTGTAAAAACTCTGTTGAATGCCATACATCGCTGGTCTGGTCCCATTCACCGTCTGTGAAAAGAGTTGCAGGCTGATATTTTTCAATAAGTTCTTTAAGCATGGGAATAAGATGTTCCACAGCATATTCCTCGGGATTACGTAAATAAATAGGATTAAACCACTCGTAAACTGAGTGATAAACGCCGAATTTTACATCTGTTTTATCAAGTGCATCCTTGAGTTCCTGACAGAAGTCTCTGTGAGGTCCTACATCAACGCTGTTCCAGTTCCATGCATAGTCACTTTTGAAAAGACAGAAACCGTCATGATGTTTTGAAACAAGGTTTATGTATTTTGCACCTGCTCTTTCAAAAAGACTTGCCCATTCTTCAGCATCAAAAAGTTCTGCTTTGAAATCTTTGACAAAATCTTCGTATTTGAAATTTTCACCGTAAGTTTTCTTGTGGAAAGATGTGCTGGGTTCCCAACCTGTGGCAATCTGATGTCCGTACCACTCTGCATAATCCGTTCTCGAACAAAATGCAGGAACGGAATAAAGTCCCCAATGGATGAAAATACCGAATTTTGCATCCTGAAACCATTGAGGAACAGGTCTTGAAGTCAGAGACTCCCAATTTGCTTCATATTTCATAAATACACCCCGTATTTCATTTTTATTTATCATATCAAAAAAAGTTCTTTTTATCAACCCTTTTTCACAAAACGATAAATTTCATGTTATTTTGATTTTTTCCAATTGTTTCTAACAAACTACACAAACCGCCCTAAGAGCTGAAAGAATTTTTTTGATAAATATGTGCAAAAAGTATTGAATTTTCATTTCTTTTTTGATAAGATAGATTTGTTGAATTATGTTCAGTTGAAAGGAAGGATAAAATGAAAGAAAATAATGTACCGCTTTATCTTTTCCATCAGGGCAATAACGCCAAGGCTTACGAATACTTAGGTTGTCACAAAGAAGACGACAGTTACGTTTTCAGAGTGTGGGCACCCACCGCCCGTGAAGTTTACCTTACGGGTGAATTCAACTCCTGGGACGACACAAGCCTGATGATGCAGAGAATAAGTGACGGCGGTGTGTGGGAAATCAGAACAGACAATGTGAAGATTTTCGACAACTACAAATACAGAATCATTTCCTCCGACGGCAGGGTTCTTATGAAAAGTGACCCCTACGGATTTCATTTTGAAACACGTCCTCAGAACGCAACAAAAGTCTATGACCTTGACGGGTTCAGATGGACTGATGAAAAATGGATGAAGAAAAGAAAAGAAACCTCCGTTTATTCAAGTCCCGTAAACATTTACGAAGTCAACTTAGGCTCATGGAAACAGCATGAAGACGGAAATTTTCTTTCCTACAGGGACGCTGCCAACGAACTTATCCCCTATATTCAGGATATGGGTTACACCCACATCGAACTGATGCCTCTGAATGAGCATCCCTTTGACGGGTCCTGGGGTTATCAGGCAACAGGTTACTTTGCCCCCACTTCACGTTACGGCACTCCCGAAGATTTTATGTACTTTGTTGATAAGTGCCACGAAGCAGGCATCGGTATTATTATGGACTGGGTTCCTGCCCATTTCCCTAAAGATGCTCACGGTCTCTATGAATTTGACGGCACAGCCTGTTACGAATACAAAGACCCGAAAAAAGGCGAACATTACGGATGGGGCACACGTGTTTTTGACTACGGCAGAAACGAAGTGCAGTCTTTCCTCATTTCAAGTGCAATGTTCTGGCTTGACAAATATCACATTGACGGACTGCGTGTTGATGCGGTGGCTTCAATGCTCTACCTTGACTACGGCAGAGATGACGGTCAATGGATTGCCAATAAATACGGCGGTAACGAAAACCTTGAGGCGGTAGATTTCCTGAAAAAACTCAATCAGCTTATTTTCAGAGATTACAGCGACATTCTTATGGTTGCTGAGGAAAGCACAGCATGGCCTCTCGTTACCAAACCTACCAATATAGGCGGACTTGGTTTCAATTTCAAATGGAACATGGGATGGATGAATGACTGTCTCAGATATTTCTCATTGAACGGTCTTTCAAGAAAGTACAACCACAATTGTCTTACTTTCTCTTTCTTCTATGCATTTTCCGAAAACTTCATTCTCCCCATTTCTCACGACGAAGTTGTCCACGGTAAATGCTCGCTTATCGGCAAAATGCCGGGTGAATATGATGAAAAATTTGCAGGTGTCCGTTCCTTTATCGGTTACATGATGGCTCATCCCGGTAAAAAGCTTATGTTCATGGGACAAGAATTCGGTCAGTTCATTGAGTGGAATTACGAGCAGGGACTTGATTGGTTACTTTTAGGTTATGAACGTCATGCTCAGCTGAAAAATTATTTCAAAAAAATCAACGAATTTTACAAGAACACTCCCGCTTTCTGGCAGATAGATTACAGTTGGGAAGGTTTTTACTGGATATCAAGCGATGACGTTGACAACTCTGTAATAGCCTTTGTAAGACGTGACGAAAAAGACAAGGAAATTGTCTGTGTCTGCAATTTTACACCTGTCAGACGTGAAAACTATAAAATCGGCGTCAGCCGTTCAGGCACTTACGAAGTCGTTTTCAATTCAGACGATAAAGAATTCGGCGGTGAAGGAACAGGTTCAACCGGTAAAATAAAATCCGTAAAGAAACCTCTTCACTCATTTGAAAATTCAATTACACTCGACCTTCCCGGAAACAGTGTAATTTATTTAAAAGCACCAATAAAGAGAAAAAATAAAAATTCCAATAAATCTTCTAAGGAGGCATAACTCATGGCCCGTAAAAAAGAATGTATCGCAATGCTTCTTGCCGGCGGACAGGGAAGCCGTCTCGGCATTCTGACAAAAAACATTGCAAAACCTGCCGTTCCTTACGGCGGTAAATACCGTATTATTGACTTCCCCCTTTCAAACTGCGTTAACTCAGGCATTGACACAGTCGGTGTTCTCACTCAGTATCAGCCACTTGAACTGAACGATTACATCGGAAACGGTGAACCCTGGGACCTTGACAGAACAAACGGCGGTGTGCATATTCTTTCTCCCTATCAGCAGATTGAAGGCACATCTTGGTACAAAGGTACTGCCAATGCAATTTATCAGAACATCAATTTCATCGACAAATATGACCCTGAATATGTAGTTATCCTTTCAGGTGACCATATTTATAAAATGGACTATAACAAAATGCTCCAGTACCATAAGGAAAAGAACGCTGCATGTACAATTGCAATGCTTGAAGTTCCGTGGGAAGAAGCATCACGTTTCGGTCTTATGTTCGTAAATGATGACGGAAAAATTACAGCCTTTGAAGAAAAGCCCAAAGTTCCCAAATCAAACAAGGCTTCAATGGGTGTTTATGTTTTCACATGGTCAAAGCTCCGTGCTTATCTTATTGATGACGAAAACAAGGAAGGCTCAAGCAACGACTTCGGTAAAGATGTTATCCCCGCAATGCATGAAGCAGGTGAAAACCTTTACGCTTATCTCTTTGACGGTTACTGGAAAGACGTTGGTACAATCGACTCTCTGTGGGAGTCAAACCTTGACCTTCTCAATCCCAAAGTTGACCTTGACCTTAACGATGACGACTGGAAAATTTATTCCCGCAATCCCGCTGCTCCTCCTCACTACATTTCTCCTGATGCAGAAGTGCAGAATTCACTTATTTCTGAGGGATGTATGATTGAAGGTACTGTTGACTTCTCAATCCTCTTTGCAAACGTCAACATTGAAAAGGGTGCAGTTGTAAAAGATTCAATTATCATGCCCGGTACAACAGTAAAATCAGGTGCAGTTGTTCAGTATGCAATTGTGGCTGAAGATGCAGTTGTTGAAGAAAACGCTGTTGTCGGTGAAAGACCTGAGGCAATGGCAAACCTCGAAGACTGGGGCGTTGCGGTTGTAGGCAGTAATGTTACAATCGGCAAGGGTGCAAAGGCACTTCCCAAAGAACAGGTAGCAAATGATGTAGGAGGTAACGAATAATGAGAGCCAATAATGTTCTTGGTATAATTTTTTCAAACGCTTATGACTCAGCGCTCAGCGAAATCACTTCACTTCGTGCAATGGGCTCTGTTCCCTTCTGTTCACGTTACCGCCTTATTGACTTCCCTCTTTCCTCAATGGTAAACAGCGGAATTTCAAAGGTAGGTATTATCACAAAATCAAACTATCAGTCACTTATGGACCATCTGGGCACAGGTAAACCCTGGGACCTTTCAAGAAAGAGAGAGGGTATGTTTATCCTTCCTCCTTTCCACGAAGCACAGTCAGGCGTTTACAAAGGCAAAATCAGCGCCCTTGAAGGTATTTCAAAATTCCTTCAGTACTCAAAGGAAGAATATGTTATCCTTTCAGACTGCAACGTGGTTTACAACATCAATCTGAAAAAGCTGATGAAATTTCATGATGAAAAAGGTGCTGACATTTCTATTATCTACAAAGAGGGCAAAATCCCTCACCTTGCAAATATGATGTGCTTTGACATCAATGAAGACAACCGCATTACAGGAATTACTGTTCACGACGAACCCGACGGAGAAGGTAAATATTCAGGCAACATTATTCTCATGAGAAAGGCTCTTCTTGAAAAGCTTATTACAGAAGCAAGAAGCCTTAATCTCCGTTCTCTTGAAAAAGATATTTTCCTTAAAAATGTAGGCAAACTTAAGATTTACGGTCTTGAAGCAGAAGGTTTCTTTGAAACCATCGACTCTCTCCAGAGTTATTTCGACATCAGCCGTATGCTCCTTGAGCCTCAGAACATGAAAGCTCTTTTCAGCAAGGACAATCCTGTGCTTACAAAAACACGTGACGACATGCCTGCAATTTACGGTCTTGAATCAAATGTTAAAAATTCACTTATTGCAGACGGATGCGTTATTGACGGCACAGTTGAAAATTCAATTGTTTTCCGCGGTGCAAGAATTGCAAAAGGTGCAGTTGTTAAAAACTGTATCGTCATGCAGGATTCTTACATCAGCGAAGGCGCTCAACTTGAAAATGTTATTGCTGACAAGCTCGTTGTACTGCGACCCGGCAAACGTCTTGCAGGTGCATCTACCTACCCTGTTTATATCGGAAAGGATATCGTAATCTGACATGCTCAAGAAATTAACCTACGATAATAATAACTTCCTGTTGGATGGTGAGAAATTCACCATCCTTTCAGGTACTATACATTATTTCAGAGTTGTTGAAGAGTATTGGGAAGACAGACTGAAAAAACTGAAAAACTGCGGTTTCAACTGTGTTGAGACTTATTCTCCCTGGAATTTTCATGAAAGAAAAGAGGGCGAATTTGATTTCAGCGGTAACCTTAACGTTTCAAAATTCATTCAGACAGCAGCAGATTTGGGACTTAATGTAATCCTCAGACCGGGCCCCTATATCTGCGCTGAATGGGAAATGGGCGGTCTGCCCTCATGGCTTCTCAACTACAAAGGAATGCACCTGAGATGTAATGACAAGCTTTTCCTTGAAAAGGTTGAAAGATACTACAAGGCATTCTTTGAACAGATAAGACCTCACCTCGCTTCAAACGGCGGTAATGTTATTGCCGTACAGATTGAAAATGAATACGGAAGTTACGGTGATGACAAAGAATATTTGCAGGCAATAGTTGATATTTACAAAAAATGTGACCTTGACTGCTTCTTCTTCACATCAGACGGGCCTTGTGACATGATGTTCACAGGCGGTACTCTTGATGAATACTTAGCAACTGCAAACTTCGGTTCGCACCCCGATGAGAATTTCAAAAAGCTGAAAGAATTCCGCCCCAATCAGCCCATGATGTGCTGTGAATTCTGGAACGGATGGTTTGACCATTGGTACGACATTCACCACGAGAGAGATTCTTCATCAACTGTTACAGATTTTGAAAGAATGCTCGAGCTTGGTGCAAGCGTAAACTTCTACATGTTCCACGGCGGAACGAACTTCGGTTTTTCAAACGGTGCTAACTGCTATGACGGAGCTTACGAGCCCACCGTTACAAGTTACGACTACGATGCACCTCTCAGCGAAGCAGGTGACATGACTGAAAAATATTTCGCAGTCAAAAAAGCTGTTGAAAAATTTACGGGAGAGAAAATCTCTCTTGATGTTTCCGATACAAAGAAAAAGGCTTACGGAAAACTCCCAATGACTTCCTTTGCTCCCCTTTTTGAAAACCTTGACAATCTGTCAGAAAAAATAAGAAGTGTTGCTCCCAAAACAATGGAAGAAGTGGGACAGGACTTCGGTTACATTCTCTATTCAACAGATGTTAAAGGGCCTCTTTATGACGATGATAACCTTGAACTGAAATTTGACGATATCCGTGACAGAGCTCTTGTTTTCTTTGACGGAAAATACATGGGCAAAATTGAAAGAAGCAGACCCGATAACGACAAATTCCCCGTAAAAATCAAACCCGGTGAAACACTCCACATTGACGTACTTGTGGAAAATATGGGCAGAGTCAATTACGGCGTTGAAATCCAGAGAGAATTCAAGGGAATTATCGGTGAAGCGAGACTGAACTTACGTGCTCACTTCGGTTGGGATATCTATCCCCTCACTTTTGATGACTTGTCAAAACTTGAATACGGGAAAGAAATGTCTGTTCCCGGATTTTTCAAAGGTATACTCACTACAGACGAACCTTGCGACACCTTTATCCGCACAGACGGTTTTGAAAAAGGCTTCGTAAAAGTAAACGGATTTAATATCGGCAGATTTTATAATTCTGCAGGACCTCAGAAAACACTTTATGTTCCTGCACCATTACTGAAAAAAGGCGACAATATAATTGAAGTTTTTGAAAGCGACAGAGTAACGGAACCCTTTGTTACTTTCACGGACAAACCTGAATTATGAGGTAAAACATATGACAGAATATCCTAAATTTATTGCAGCTGACAAAGTTTACGGCACTTACGAAAAACACGTTCCCGCACCTTATCTCAGAAAATCTTATAACTTTGACAAAAAGGCTGAAAAAGCAGAAATTACCGTCAGCGGTCTTGGTTTTTACAGACTTTTTGTTAACGGCAAGGAAATTACAAAAGGCTACCTTGCCCCCTATATTTCCAACTCTGACGATTATGTTTATTTTGACAAATATGACGTTACAGACCTGCTGACTGAGGGAGAAAATGTTATCGGTGCAATCCTCGGCAACGGTATGCAGAACTGCCCCGGCGGCGGTGTATGGGATTTCCATATTGCTAAATTCCGTTCTGCCCCCAAGCTTGCACTAAGACTTAATTTTGACGGTGAACTTTTTGACGCGGACGAAAGCTGGAAATGCGCTCCGTCTCCCATTTTCTTTGACGACCTGAGAAGCGGTTGCTTCTACGATGCAAACAAAGAAATTTCAGGTTGGTGTGACAAAGGTTTTGACGACAGCTCATGGAAAAATGCATTCTTTGCTGAAATTCCCAGAGGTGAATGTAAAATCTGTGAAGCAGAGCCTATCCGTGTTCAGAGAGAAATAGGGGCTGTCAGCATCAAAGAAAATCTTCTTAAATACAAAAAGAGTGATTTTGACACAAGACTCAGCGATGCCGAAAAAACTCCCCTTGTAACTTCTGTTGACTACCAGACATTTTTTGAAGATACAGATGGTTACCTTTACGATTTCGGTGTTAACACCGCAGGTGTTTTCAAGCTCCGTGTAAAAGGTGAAAAAGGTCAGAGAATTATTCTTCAGGCAATTGAATTCTTAAATGAAGACGGCACTTCACAGTGCGATAACGTGGGTGTTTTCTATCCCACAGGATACGGTCAGAGAGATATTTACATCTGCAAAGGTGACGGAATTGAAGAATTCATCCCCTCTTTCACATATCACGGCTGTCAGTACTGTCATGTCAGCGGTATTACAAAAGAACAGGCAACAGAAGACCTGGTTACTTTCCTTGAAATGAATTCAGACTTTGAAGACAGAGGTTCTTTTGAATGTTCCGATGAAATGATAAATTACCTTCAGGAAATTACAATACGTTCTGCAAAGAGTAACTTCTATTACTTCCCCACAGACTGTCCCCACCGTGAGAAAAACGGATGGACCGGTGACGCTGCTTACTCCTCAGAATATATGACAATGAACTTTGCTCCCGAAAAAAGTTACCGTGAATGGGAAAGGAATATCTGCAAAGCTCTCAATAAACGTGGTGAACTTCCCGGTATTGTTCCCACAGGCGGTTGGGGTTATCAGTGGGGCAACGGTCCTGCATGGGACAGAATTATTGTATATCTCCCCTACTACACATACATTTACCGCGGCGATAAGGAAATGATAAAAGAAAGCGCTCACGGCATACTCAGATACCTTGATTACCTGACCTCAAGACGTAACGAAAACGGACTTTTCAAGTGGGGTCTGGGTGACTGGTGTCCTGCAGGCAGAGGTGCAGGAGATTATCTTTCTCCCCTTGAACTGACAGACAGCATTATGGTTATGTCAATCTGCGAAAAAGCCGCTTACCTTTTCGGTGAAGTGGGCATGACTTTGCAACAGAATTTTGCAAAAGGTATTTACGAAGAAACCCGTAAAAACCTCCGCGAACAGTACATTGATTTTTCAACAATGACTGCAGGAGGCAACTGTCAGACTTCTCAGGCAATGTGCATTTTCTATAATGTATTTGAAGAAGCCGAAAAACCTGAAGCAGTAAAACGTCTCCTTGAATTTATCGAAGAAAAAGACGGCCACTACGACTGCGGATATCTTGGTAACAGAGTAATTTTCCATGTTCTGGCAATGGCAGGTGAAACTGAACTTGCTCTTAACATGATTACACGTCCCGATTATCCCTCTTACGTATACCCCGTCCTTACATTCGGTGCAACTGCTTTGTGGGAAAACTATTTTGACTATCAGCAGAATTCTCTTAACCATCACTTCTTCGGTGACATCAGTAACTTCTTTATCAAGAGAATTGCAGGTCTTGAAATCAACCCCTTAAGACGTGACGTGAACGAATACCACGTTCATCCCTATTTCATTGAAAGACTTAACTACGCAAAGGCACATTATGACACCGTTGCCGGCAGAGTTGAAGTGAAATGGGAAAGAGAAAACGAAAATATCATTCTTACAATCAATGCCCCCGAAACATCAAAGGGCAGAATTACACTTCCCAAAGGATATCAGTTTGTTTCCGAAAAGAGATATCTTAACGGAATACGCACAACTGACGTCAGTGAAGACAAATATGTAATCAGAAAGGTGGTTAAATAAAAAATGAAAGTTTTGTATGTTGCAAGTGAAGCACTTCCCTATATTGCCTCAGGCGGTCTTGCAGACGTTGCAGGTTCACTTCCCAAGGCTCTGAGAAAAAGACTTATCGGTTGCCGTGTGGTACTGCCCATGTATTCATCAATCAAGGAAGAACTGAAAGATAAACTCCGTTTTGTTACAAGTTTTTCCGTTCCTGTTGCATGGAGAAGACAGTACTGCGGTGTTTTTGAAGCAAATGTAGACGGCGTTATCTATTATCTTCTTGATAATCAGTATTATTTTAAACGTGACGGCGGAATTTACGGTCACTATGACGATGCTGAAAGATACGCTTTCTTCTCGCGCGCAGTTCTTGAAATGCTTCCTCACATCGACCTTAAACCCGACATCATCCATTGTAACGACTGGCAGTCTGCACTTACCCCCGTTTACTATTCACTTTTCTATGCAAACAGACCGGGTTATGAAAACATCAAAACAATTTTCACAATTCACAACATTGCATATCAGGGTGTTTACGGCAGAGAGCTTCTCAGCGACGTTGTGGGAATCGGTGAAGAAAACGCAGGTATTCTCGACTACGACGGCGATGTAAACTTCATGAAAGGCGCAATCGAATGTGCAAATGCAGTTACAACCGTCAGCCCCACTTATTCCGAAGAAATTCTTGACCCATGGTTCAGCCACGGTCTTGACGGAATTTTACGTGATAAGCAGTTCAAACTCAGCGGTATTCTCAACGGCATTGACACCGTTCTCTACAACCCTGAAACAGACACAAATATTTATGAAAATTTCTCTGCTGAAGATTTTACAAAAAAAGCAATCAACAAGCAGAAGCTTCA
>JAZOAY010000081.1:0-6546 GCA_045595725.1 Acutalibacteraceae bacterium
CTTATGCCTTTCGGCGGTAAACATCAGCAGACTCCCATTCAGGCAATGGTTCATAAAATTTCAACTGAGAAAGCAAAGACAAAGTCGGATCGTAGCCATGTCGTTCTGTGAGCCAAGGAGTTGGCACAATAATTTGTCTTCCTAAGACCGCTTGGCCTCCGACTTCTTATGCCTTTCGGCGGTAAACATCAGCAGACTCCCATTCAGGCAATGGTTCATAAAATTTCAACTGAGAAAGCAAAGACAACTTCATGCTCTCTCATGTCATGGGGTTACAATCCCTTTATTGCAGAAAAGAGCCCCTTCCACTCAGCATACCTTGCAGTAGTTGAATCAGTTTCAAAACTTATTGCAACAGGTGCTAAGTTTGAAGATGTATATCTTACATTCCAGGAATACTTTGAGAAACCTCTCAAATCTGCTCAGCGTTGGGGTAAACCTCTCTCAGCACTTCTCGGTGCATTCAAAGCTCAGCTTGAACTTGAAATTGCATCAATCGGTGGTAAAGACTCAATGAGCGGTTCATTTGAAGATATTGATGTACCTCCCACACTTGTTTCATTTGCAGTCACAACAGAAAAAGTTGACAGCATTGTTTCTCCCGAATTCAAAGGTGCAAACCATAATGTATGCCTTGTTAAACCTGAATATGATGAAAACGGACTTCCCGTTACAGCTTCACTTAAAGAGGTATTTGCAAAAGTAAATGAACTTCTCTCATCAGGTAAAGCAGTTGCTGCTTACACTCCCACACTCGGTGGTGTAGCAGAAGCAGTTATGAAGATGTGCTTCGGTAATGATATCGGATTTAAGTTTGAAGATAATATTTCTGATGACGAAATCTTCGGTTACAACTACGGTTCATTTGTTCTTGAAATGGTTGATGATAGTGTAGAAGGCATACTTCTCGGTAAAACAACTGAAGATAAAGCAATTGTAAAAGGTGACGATAAAGTTTGTCTTGGCAGTCTTCTCAAGATTTATGAAGATAAACTTGAACCCATTTACTCATGTAATATTGCTACAGAAGGTAAAGAGATTCCTGCATTCTCTTTCGAAGCAACTGAAAGAAAATCACCCGCTATCAAAGTTGCAAAACCGAAGGTTCTTATTCCTGTATTCCCCGGCACAAACTGTGAATACGATTCAGCAAAAGCTATGGAATATGCAGGTGCAGAAGCAGAAATCATCGTTCTTAATAACCTTACTTCTGAAGGTATCACAAGAAGCGTTGAAAGATTTGCAAAATCACTTGAAACTGCACAGATGGTATTTGTTCCTGGCGGTTTCTCAGGCGGTGACGAACCCGACGGTTCAGGTAAATTCATCACAGCATTCTTCCGTAATGCAGCAGTTAAAGAGGGTGTAACAGACCTCCTTGAAAAGCGTGACGGTCTTATGTGTGGTATCTGTAACGGCTTCCAGGCACTTATAAAACTTGGTCTTGTGCCTTACGGTAAGATTATTGATACAGATGAAAATTGCCCCACACTTACATTCAATACAATCGGGCGCCATCAGTCAAGACTTGTCAGAACAAGAATTGCATCTAACAAGTCTCCCTGGCTTGCAGCAACAAATGTTGGTGACGTTTACACAGTGCCGATTTCGCATGGTGAGGGACGTTTCCTTGCAAGTGATGAACTTATCAAGAAACTTGCTGAAAACGGACAGATTGCAACTCAGTATGTTGACCTTGAAGGTAATCCCACAGATGATATCCATTTCAATCCCAATAACTCAGCTTTTGCAATTGAAGGTATTACTTCACCTGACGGCAGAGTATTCGGTAAGATGGGTCACTCAGAACGTAAAGGCTACGGACTTTACAAAAATGTTGACGGCGTCTTTGATATGCAGATGTTTGAATCAGCAGTTAAGTACTTTAAATAATTAAAATTTTAGCGGAGATTTTTAAAATCTCCGCTGATTTTTCGGAAGGAAAAATAAATGGAAAAATCTTTTGAAAATCTTTATTTATCCGCTGAACTGAAAAGAGCAGTTGATGACCTTGGATTTACTGAAATGACTGATATTCAGGCTCAGGCAATTCCTTTAATCAGAACAGGTTCTGATGTTATCGGACGTTCGCAGACAGGTACAGGTAAAACTGTGGCTTTTGCAATTCCTGCTCTTGAAACACTTGATACATCTCTTGATAAAGTTCAGATAATAATTCTTTGTCCGACCCGTGAACTTGCAATGCAGGGAGCAGGGGAAATAAAAAAACTTTCACGCTTTATGCACAAAGTCAAAGTCTGTGATGTCTATGGTGGCGCTGCAATGGACAGACAGATTATGAAAATTAAAAAAGCAAATATTGTTATTGGTACTCCGGGCAGAATTATGGACCATATGAGAAGAAGAACTCTCAAACTGAACGATGTGAAAATGGTTGTTCTTGATGAGGCAGACGAAATGCTCAGTATGGGTTTCAGAGAAGACATTGAAGAAATTCTTTCTCACACTCCCGATGACAGGCAGACTGTACTTTTCTCAGCCACGATGCCTAAGGAAATTCTTGATATTACAGAGAAGTTCCAGAAAAATCCGATGATGATTGAAATTGCTTCTCAAAGCATGACGGTTGAACATATAAAACAGAGCTTTATTGAAGTGCCTATGGGTAAAAAGATGGATGCTCTGAATATGCTTCTCCGTTATTTCAGCCCAAAACGTGCAATGATTTTCTGCAACACGAAAGCCATGGTTGAAGATTTGGGAAAGTATCTTAAAGAGAATGGTTTTGATTCAGAATCACTTCATGGAGATATGCAACAGTCCTCACGTACAAGGGTTATGGACTCTTTCAAGTCGGGATTAAGTAATATTCTTATTGCAACAGATGTTGCTGCACGCGGTATTGATGTAAATGATATTGACTTTGTTTTTAACTATGATATACCTCAGAACAGAGAGTATTATGTTCACAGAATAGGTCGTACAGGCAGAGCAGGTAAAGATGGTTCGGCTGTGACAATCTGTAGCGGAACACCTCAGATTATGGCAATTAAAGATATAGCAAGAAGTACAAAATCTGATATTGAACAACTTGACTTGCCAAGCACAGAAGATTTAAGAAACAAACTTGCAGAAAGAGAACTTGCTTCTCTTAAAGAAAAACTTGATATCAATGTTGACGACAGATATAATAAGTTGCTTAACGACCTGCTTTCTGAAGGAATTTCACTTTACGACCTTTCTGCAAAACTTCTGCAGATTATAATGGGAGATAAACTGGATCAGATTTCTTCTCTGGAATCATTTGGCAGAAAGAACAGGGGAGACGACAAAGATTTCTGCAAGATTATTATTTCAATCGGCAGAAACAGACGTGTTGCTCCTAATCATATCATGTGCGCAATTGCAGACAGAACGGGAATTTCAGGAAAAGAAATCGGTAAAATCGAAATTTATGATGACCATACAATTGTAGGAATTCCTAAAGATAAAGCAGATGAAATTATTCTTAAAATGATTGGCTGTAAAATTAACAGTCATGTTGTTCAGACAGGTGTTTACAAAGAAAAGAAGGTATCCGTAAAACCTGAAAAGCAACAAAAATCGTTCAATAAAGAAAAATCAAAAGCTAAAAAAGAAAAGTCTTTAAAAAAGAACAAAGAAAAAACTTTCAAAAAATTTAAAGACAACTCGAAAGGTAAAAAGAAAAGATAACAATATCCCTCAGCCGTATTGAAATTCAATCAGGCTGAGGGACTTTTTAACCTTCAAGCGAAATCAGCATTTCTGTCAGATTATCATAAAATTTATGAGTTTCATTTTTATCCGCCATAAGACCTATCGGTGTTCCGTGGTCACCTCTCAGGTGTGGCATTACGTTCCATACACCGCTTTCAATATTTCCGTCAAAATTTTTTGCGGGTTCATCGAGAGGATTTTCACCTGAGACTGTATTTACAAGGCCATCTGTGGGAAGCCAGCTTTTATCGAAAACCATTCCTGCTGTATCTTCGGGTACGCCGTAAACTCTGAGCATAAGTCCTGTAAGCAGAAGTAAATGTGTATCAGCAAAAACAGGTATATGGTGTTTTTCTGTTGTCATGTCATACGTGTAACAAAAATAGTTTATATTTTTACTGATTTCAATTTGCTTGTTTAAGGCTTGTGCCCCTTCAAAAGACAAGTCTGTAATAACATTGTCAGAAGTTTTTGCAAATTTTATCATTGCAGGAAGCATGTCGTCAGCAGTTGTTTCACCCGGTAAATATGTAAGACCAAATTGTTCAAGGTGAAAGTCAACAAGAAGACCGTTGAAGAAACTTCTTCCCATAAGCGTTGCATAGATATTCATTACTGCTTTGAGAACGTAATCCCAATACATGCTTGCTCCTACATTGTAGGAGGCTGTTCCGTTATTAGGTGAGCAGATTGTAGTAACACTTTCAACCCAATCTTCTTTACCTCCCGTGAAAAGGCCTGAAATTGATCCGTCAACAGTTGTTTCTGTTTCATTTTTATCACCGTAAGTCAGAAGGTGTGCAAGTAGACGCACACCTTGTCCGCCATGGCTGTGACCGATAAGATGAACTTTTTTATCTTTACTCCAACTTTCAAAGAGCGGTTCTGAGTATGTTCTGCCGTAGCGGTCGTGACCGTGTAAGGATGAATGAGCTTCACCGTAATCGACTGTAGTACCGGTCAATTGAGCGTAAATTTCACAGGCGTTATCCCATGCACTTGACATTGGCCCTACTGAAACATCATAAGCCTCAATATTTTTACTGTCAAGATATTCTATAAGACTCCCTGTTGTAGCACCCCAATAAGGGATGATTTTATTTATTCCTTCGTCTCTTCCCCAACCAAACATTCCATGTACGAAAATAAACGGATACTTATTTTTGGGTTCATGAATTTCAGCATGGGATATTATTGAGACAGATAATACAATGGTTATACATAAGATAAGAGCAAATATTCTTTTTACTGTTTTCATGTCATTACTCACACCCCTTATTATAATGTAATCCGAAGATACAGGTGGTTATAATTTCGGAAACTTCATCTATTTGTTTTGAACAATTGTCTTTCAGCCACTCGGATATGATAGCATTCAGACCGTTCAAATAATACATCATAACATATTTTCTGTTTTCAACGGGATAATGAAACCTATCAAGAATAGGATTGAAAATATTGACGAATAAATTTTTATACACCTTATCAAATCCCAAAGATTTTACGTGCGACAGCGCTGTTAAGAATACTTCTCTGTTTTCTTTAATGTAGGTCAGATAGGGTGTTAAATATTTGTCACAAATAAAAATCAAGTCTTTATTATCGCAAGTAGATATGTTGGATACAGGTGTTTTGATTTCCGGCGAGAAATATGAAAGGAAATCATTGAGTAGATATCTGGTAGTTTCATCTAACAGGTCATTCATGTTACTGTAGTGAAGATAAAATGTGGAACGATTAACGCCGGCTGTTTGACACAATTCGCGAATGGTTATATATTCAAAAGATTTATTCTTCAGCAATGATATTAATGCGAGATCCATTTTAATGGCGGTGTTGAAATATTTACTTTCTGATTTATTCACATAATCACTTCCGTAAATACACTTAATCTTCTTTTGCGATTTCTTTTGCGAGTTCAACGATTTCGTAGGCATATTTTGCCTTATCTTTTTCAAGTTTCTTTTTATAGAGAGGATAGTTCACTACGCAACCGATAAAACCAATTATTCCGATGATGATACCTAAAATCATAGTTGATGTGCTGTTACCTAACACTTGCATAGAAAAACACATTCCTGTACCGGCTACAAGAGCTGATATAATTCCGAGTGAGTAAGTCATGATGGTTGCGGGTAATTTTGCTTTGTTATCCAGCTTTTTTAATGCAATAATTTTTGAGTTGTCTTTAGGTGCATATTCTTTTGCGATTGCTTCTGCTAAAATTTTGTCTGTGTTCATAATAAGAACCTCCTTTATTTTGTGATATAATTTTACTTCACAAAATAACTGAGTTGAACAACAGAATTGAAGAAAAATGTTTATTTATATCTCTTATGTAAATATTTTATCATAGTTACTACTATGAAAGCAATGACAATAAAATTAAAAAGTATAAATTTTTATGTAAAACTTGACTTAAATTAAATAATGTTATAAAATTGATTGAAATATTTTAAAAGTTATGATGAGTTTAGTTTTTTATTGAATGCCACAGAGAGGGAAGCCTTGGCTGAAAGTTTCCTGCAAAGAGGTTTTAAACATGCCGACTCTGAACTGCCTGCGATGAGCAGTGCCGTACTTCTGCGTTAAAGAAAAATTAAGGTGGTGCTTTTTGCACAATTCGGGTGGTACCGCAGAGCTTTTGCTTTGTCCCGTTTTGTTTGCAGGGGGCATTATATTTTTTGTGAACAAATATTTGAATATACTAAGGAGAAATCAATTATGAAATGGACAGGTCTTAACGAACTTCGTGAAAAATACCTTGAGTTCTTTGAGAGTAAGGGACATCTTCGTCTTCCTTCATTCTCTCTTGTTCCTCAGGGAGATAAGAGTCTTCTTCTTATC
>JAZOAY010000082.1:0-5655 GCA_045595725.1 Acutalibacteraceae bacterium
ACAGGAGTTTTCAATGATATCAGAGAACTTTATGCTTCTACTGCTGATTCAAAAAAACACGGTTTTAACGCAAGCAGATTTCCGTTTAATGTAAAAGGCGGTCGCTGTGAAGCTTGTCAGGGTGACGGAATTGTAAAAATTGAGATGCACTTCCTTGCGGATATTTATGTTCCGTGCGAAGTGTGTAAAGGTCAGAGATATAACAGAGAAACTCTTGAAATAAAATATAAGGGTAAAAATATCAGCGAAGTTCTTGATATGACAGTTGAAGAAGGGCTTGAGTTCTTCTCAGCAATTCCTAAAATCAAAAGAAAACTTCAGACACTTTATGACGTTGGACTGGGTTATGTGAAAATCGGACAACCTGCAACCACTCTTTCGGGAGGTGAAGCACAGCGTGTGAAATTGTCAACTGAACTTTCAAGGGTGGCAACGGGTAAAACGATTTATATTCTCGATGAACCGACAACAGGTTTGCACACAGCAGATGTTCACAGGCTTATTGATGTTCTTCAGCGTCTTGTTGACTCGGGAAATACAGTTCTTGTGATTGAACACAATCTTGATGTTATAAAGTCTGCTGACCATGTGATTGATTTAGGACCTGAAGGCGGTTCAGGCGGTGGTCTGATTGTTGCTGAAGGAACGCCTGAGGAAGTTGCAGAAGTGAAAGAATCTTATACAGGACAGTATCTTAAAAAAGTACTCGACAGGAGATAAAAATGGAAGTTTTAACAACTCTTCAAATGAAAATGGCTGAAGCAGCCGCAAATGCTAACGGTACAAGTTATCTGCGACTTATGGAAAACGCAGGTGCAGCATGCGCAAGAGCAATCCGTGAAGAATATAACATTACAGCGGAAAACACAAAAAATATTGTTGTAGTCTGCGGTAGAGGAAATAATGGTGGTGACGGATATGTTATTGCACGAAAGCTGTCAGAAATCGGCTGCCGTGTGAGTGTTATTCTTGCAGGCGGAAGTCCTCATACAGAACAAGCGAAGGAAATGTTTTTGCGTGTTGAACAGATGCCTGTCAATATGATAATTTTTGATACAAACAAGTCATCGGCACTTGATTGTCTGCTTAAAAGTGACATTATTGTTGAAGCAGTTTTTGGTATAGGACTTACGAGAGATGTTACAGATATTTATGCGGAACTATTCAGATATATAAATTCTTCACCGGCTAAAACGGTGTCAATTGATGTGCCCGGCGGACTGAATGCGGACACAGGTGAAATAATGGGTGAAGCTGTCAAGGCGGATTTTACAGTTGCAGTCTGTGTTGCGAAACCTTGTCATGTATTGTTGCCGGGAAGTATGTACTGCGGTAAAGTTAAAGTTGTGTCAATCGGAATTACTGACGAAGAAAAGCACGTATCAGGTGAGCCTCATTTTAATTCCGTTGATGCAAATGAAGTTAAAAAGATTTTTCCGAAGCGTCACCCCGTTTCAAACAAAGGTGATTACGGTCATGTTCTCTCTGTTTGCGGTAGTAAATGTATGACCGGAGCAGGTGTACTTGCTGCACAAGGTGCTGTAAGAGGTGGTGCAGGTCTTGTTACCGCAGCTTTTCCTGATTGTGCATACTCTGCTATTTCGTCGAAACTTACATCTCCTTTACTCTTACCGTTAGAAAGTAACGATGACGGAACGCTTTCAGCATCATGCATAAATAAAATTCTGACTGCGATGGAAAAGGCAACCGCAATCATTATAGGCTGCGGATTGGGTGTTAATAAAGATACGGCACTTGTTCTCGTAGAAGTAATAAAAAATGCAAAAGTGCCTGTTATTATTGATGCTGACGGTATAAATATAATTTCCCGCAATATAAATGTATTGAAAGCTGCAAAAGTGCCGATAATATTAACGCCGCATCCGGGGGAGATGAGCAGATTAACAGGAATGTCAGTAAAGCAGATTCAGTCTGACCGTATTCAGACGGCAGCAGATTTTGCAAATGAATACAATGTAACCGTGGTTCTGAAAGGTGCCAATACTGTTGTGGCAGCACCTGGAGATAAGAAGGTGTTTGTAAATACAACGGGAAATGCAGGAATGTCCAAGGGCGGTAGCGGAGATCTGCTTGCAGGAATAACAGGTGCTTTTATTGCACAGGGCATTGATACCCTTGATGCCGTTAAAATGGCAGTGTATTTCCACGGATTAGCCGGCGATATTGCCGCAGAGAAATATTCCATGACTGCCATGTCTCCTACGGATACGGCAAATTGTCTGCCTTTTGCACTTTCAACAATTGAAAAATGTGTTGAGGTGTTATAATTGAAAAAACTGCTTGTGTTATTGACTATTATATTTCTTTTAGGCGGTTGCAGTGCATCTGTTAAAGATACACCGCCGTTACCTGATTTGAATTTTAGCGGTAACATAAGTGTTACATATAATGATTTTGATTTGCTCTGCAGTATTGATAATAAAATAGCAACCGGTTGCACAATTACGGTTGTTGAACCTGAATTGATATCAGGCTTGAAAATGACAGTCAAGGACGGAATTTGCACACTGTCAATGGGTGAGATAACTTATGATTTCGACTCATCTTTTTTTAAAACGACAGAGTTTGCATCAAAGCTTGCGGAAACTTTTGAGCAAATTCTTATGACAACAAATGTACAAAAACTTGAAAACGGAAATTGGTTGTATTCAGGCAGTACAAGTTCAGGTAAGTTTAATCTGATTCAGGATTCATTGACAGGGTATCCCATATCTGTTACAATACCAGAAGCGGAATTATATATTAAATTCAGCGATATGAAATCTAATTCAAAATGACGGAGGTATAAAATGTCTTGTGTATCGAGTTATAAACTGATGAAAAAAGCATCAGCAGAAGGACATGCTGTTCCTGCATTCAATATTGACAATCTTGAGTCTGCAATAGCGGTGGCGGAAGTTATGAAAGAAACCCGTAAACCTGTTATTGTACAAACTATCCCAAGAACGCTTGCTTACGGTGGAATTGCAGTATACCCGTCAATGATGAAAAATCTTACTGTCGGAGCAGACGATGTTGATTATGCGATGCATCTTGACCATGGCAGCAGTAAAGAACTTGCTGAAAAATGCATTAACTGTGGTTTTTCTTCAGTTATGTTTGATGGCAGTATGCTTTCATTTGATGAAAATGTTATGAAGACAAAAGAAGTAGTTGACTATGCATTATCAATGGGAGTATCAGTTGAAGGGGAACTAGGAACAATAGGCGGAAAAGAAGAAGGAGATACCGACCTTGAAGCGAGTTATACAAAAGTAAGTGAAGCGGTCGATTTTTGTGATTTTACGGGTGTCAGTACACTGGCTATAGGAGTGGGTACTGCACATGGTGTTTATAAAGGTACGCCAAAAATAAATGTTAAAAGAATTGAAGAAATACATAACGCAGTTTCAACGCCTCTTGTTCTGCATGGTGCTTCAGGTCTCAGCGACGAAGTCCTTCGTGATTGTATAAAAGCCGGTATTTCCAAAATTAATTTTGCTACTGAACTCAGACAAGCCTATACTGAAGGTATAAAACTTGGTATGTGCATGAATCCTGACGTTTTTGACCCGAAAATATACATGAGAGTTGCTATTGATGAAATAAAAAAAGTAATGATTGAAAAAATTAAAATCTGCTATATGTTGTGAGGTAAAAAATGAATATATATAAGAACTGGATGTCATATCTTAAAGATGATGTGAAACTTATTGATGTAGTAATGCCGAGTGCACACAATGCCTGCAGTTATGAACTGAACAGTATGGGACGATGTCAGAACGGTAATTTGTACGAACAGTTCTCTCATGGCGTAAGACACTACTGTATTAGACTTAATACAGACAAAAAAGGAAATATTGTTGTCTGTCATGGTATCAGCAAAGGCGGTCATTTTACAAATGACTTAAAGTGTATTCAAAAGATGCTTGAAGAAAATAAAACAGAATTTTTTATTTTTGATATCCGTGAATATTATGATCAGAAATTTGGTCCTGTAACTTTAAAGTTTAAAGCGGATGTTGATAAAATGAATGCTTTGCTTGAAGAATACATAAAACCGTCTCAATTTGCTTTTACAGATTTTGAAGATATAAATACTGTTACTGTCGGTGATATCAGAAAATCAGGAAAACGCTATATCCTTTATAATTTTGAAAAAGCATACAATTATAGTGTAAGTTGTGAATACGATTTTCCGTGGGACAAGCGTATTAATGGTCTTAAAGCTGAAGGTTTCTCAAAAGAGGTCACTAAACTTTTTGATTTAGGCAAAACTACAGGTCTGAATTGGTTTCAGATTCAACAGACTCCGAATCTCGGTACAGAAATCGGAATTACTACTCCCAAAAATCTTGATATTAAGCTAAGACCCTATTTTAAAAATATAATCCGACAGATAGAGTGTAATGAAAAATATCTGAAAAGAGCAAATATAATTGCTAGTGATTTTATGACAGAAGACTACATGAAATCATCAGAGATTCTGAAACTTAACATAAGTAAGAATAATATTGCTGAAGAAAAAACTGATGAGTTTTTATCTTTACTCACGGAGGTATAATATGAGTAAATACAGTTCTTTGATTATCGGTCATGCTACACTTGACACAAATACAGACCATCTCGGAAACACGATGAAAATTGTGGGCGGTGCTGTTTTATATTCATCCGCTTCCGCATATGCTCTCGGTCATAATGTTCTCGCTGTTACCCGTCTTGCAAAAAAAGATTATGACAGACTTGAACAGTTCACATTGCCGAAGGAAAACATTGTTTGTATTGAATCGCATAAATCTACAGATATGGTTAATGTTTATTTTACTGCAGATAAAGAGCGCAGAAAATGCTCGTGCACAAGCAGGGGAGATGCTTTTTCTCCGGATGATCTTAAAGGTTATGATGCAGAAATATACCATTTTGCAGGTTTAATTTATGGTGATTATGATTGTGAAATGATAAAAACCGCATCACAATTCGGCAAAGTAGCGGTTGATGTTCAGGGTTTTCTGAGACATGCCAATGAAGACGGCTCAATGTATTTTGAGGATTGGAAAGAAAAGAAAGAAATTCTCAAATATATTACATATCTTAAAACCGATGCAGCTGAAGCTGAGATCCTTACAGGTACGGATGACAGAGTTAAGGCTGCCGAAATTCTTCATTCATGGGGCGCAAAAGAAATTCTTATTACTCATAATACTGAAGTTCTTGCTTATAACGGAGAAGAAATGCATATCTGTCCTATAAAAGCGAGAAACTTAAGCGGCAGAACAGGCAGAGGAGACACAACTTTTGCTGCATATATCAACGAGAGACTAAATGATTCAATGGAAAACTCTTTGTTAATGGCAACTGCAACGGTTTCTCTTAAAATGGAAACACCGGGTCCCTTTAGAGGTTCGCGTGAAGATGTAGAAAAATATATTGAAGATTTTTATAAATAAAACGATAAAGGACGGAAGGCGTATCCTGCCTATCCGTCCTTTACCGTTGTTACAAAGAAAGGTGTAGAATAAGAATGAAAGAAAATAAGTTATAATAATCTTTAATAATTCATAACTTGTTTTCTGTCACAAGTATAGTATAATACTGTTGTATGGTAAAAACAACCATCAATGAAATCGATTGTGTTGGAATTATGATGAAAATATG
>JAZOAY010000083.1:0-11034 GCA_045595725.1 Acutalibacteraceae bacterium
AGTCTGATAAACCTTGATAATACTGAGTTTTCAGTGTTATTGAGGTTTATTGTTTTTAATAAAAGAAAAAGTTAAATTCCGTGTTGTCTAACACTTTTCTAACATTTGTCTAACACTTTTTCAATGTCAGTGCGACAAAAAAGATTGCAATTTTTGCTATTTTGCGTGAAATCTTCATATATTTCAAGGAATTATGAGTTGAAAATCAACGCCCACCAGATAATATTTCTAACGCGTTGTCTAAAATTAATTTACAAAACAACTTCCATTCTTACTTTATATCCACACATAATAAGTTACTATAATTATACCCCCGAGCATTCATTCTTTGTCAAGAAGAAAACAAGTTATATTAAATTAAAAAATACAAACGGTTGAACACAAACCGTTTGTATTTTTTGATTTAGTTAATATTTTAGTATTCCAACTATTATTATTTCTATTTGTTCAAATAAACAGATACGAGATTGTTTTGAAAAACAAAAGCATCAACTTCAAAAAAAGATTATCAAATAAAGAAAACCGCCGTTATCCTTTTTTCGGATAACAGCGGTTATAATTATTTATTAACTTTACCAGAGTACCGTTACACCTCTTGCATGAGCATTCATGAGAGCAACATCCATGGTGTTCACTTTGCCGTCACCGTTGATGTCAGCACAAGCAAAATTGTAACCTGTAAGTGCTGACACACCCTTTGCGTGAGCATTCGCACGTGCAACGTCTACCGTGTTTACTTTGCCATCACCATTTATATCTCCAATACGGAGCAACGTGGTATCAAATTCCACATCGTTTTCTCCGATAGTGATATTACATTGTCTGACGGCATATCCGATTCTGCAAACTGACATTATGTAGTCTCCCTTAACCACACCATCAAAGGCATAGTTTGCGAAATCGCCTTTTGCAACTGTTCTGTAAGCAGGTTGTGTCTCACCTACTTTTGTGAGAGTTATAATAACATCTTCATCCGACGATCCGGTACTTTCCACCACACCCAGAACTTTATAGGTTTCTTCCACATGCGAATCTTCAACAATAACAGAAAGCATTCTTTCCTGAGTTTGTTCATCATTCACTTTGAATACAAAAGTAAATTGATGTGTACCGATTTCAAGTGTTGACAGATACTCAGAAGATATTACTATTTTGTTGTCAATTCTGCTATAAAATTCAGTTGACAAGCCTGAAATCTCTAAGAAAGTATTTCCGTTTTCGTCGATTTCAACAGATACATCTTCGGGAAGATTTTTATCAAATATAACTTCCGCTTTGCCAAGTGATGAATTTGAAGGAAGATTTTCGTTTTCGATAATTTCCTGTTCAAAATGAACAACCATGACACATTCTTCATTATCAAAAGAGAGATATTCTTCTTCATCAATATCCATGTTTATTGTAACCGGTCCCGATAACTGACCTTCATCAAAGAACGAATCGTCTGTCCTTATCATGTAATATCTTGTTTCACCAGGTTCTAAACCATCAACAGGAAGTTCATAAACAACTTCACCGTCAGAATCACCTTTAATTGCCTGAAGAACTCCGTTTCCTGTAACGTTTCCGTTATTTGTGACACATACAAGGATATGGTCTATGTTACCGATTATTTTCTGTTCCGCACTTACAGAAAAATCAGTATAACCAAGTTTGAAAACAAACTGATTATCTTCGGGATTAATATCACTTTTTTCTGTAGGTGTCACGCTGAGTTGTAATTCATCTTCAGTAATTGTTTCCGGCAAATCAAAATCAACAACAATCTTTACAGTTTCACCGGGTTTCACTTTTACTGATTTTGATTGACTGTAGGAAAGCTCAGGAATATCAATTTTAACCGATTCAACTTTTGAAAGACCGTTATTTGTAACGATGATTTCCATTTCTCCTGTTTTTTCCTGAATGAGTTTATCATAGTCGATATATACATCTTCTATGGTAAGGTCATAACCAAAATCAACTGTCGTGAAGCACAGATTGCTTGAAGTATCAAAATCTGTTTCATCAAAAACTACAGATGTACTCAGATAAGGAATAAGAAGTTCATCTCCTGAATAAGTTGTAGCAAAAGCATCAACATATCTGTCACTTTCTGTTTTGGTTACACGGACAGGAAGACTCCATTCCTCATCATAGAACACTCCGTAAATGTCACTACCTTCATCAGCCTTATTGGCAAAGAGAATGTCAAAGCCATCCTCTTTTTCTACTAACTGATAATTTGATGACAATTCTGTTATGGGGTTTTCAAACATTTTAATAACAGAACTATCTTTATCAGTAATGTAATTGAGGTTTCCACCGTTGTACCATACAAGACAATCATCACCGTTGAAACGTACAAAATCAACATTACTGTTTACATCTGTCTCTGTATCAATTTCAGTAATATTGCCGTTCATATCTGCAACACAAACAACATTATCTTCAAAAGTTGATAAGTTGCAATCAAGGTCCTTTACAAATGCGATGTAATTACCTGATTTAAGACTACCTGCTTCAACTGAAGTTACACAAGGACTTGAAGACACTATTGTTTCGGGTGAAGTCCATGTGCCATTTTCATAGCGACTGATTAAAATCGAGTTATTTTCAGTCATACCAAACATGTCATTATCAGCATTATTAACCCAAACAACGGTAGGAACTGAATCAACAACATCAATGCTGGGAATCATATCACATGTCGCATTATCTGTAAGTACCGTAGGAGTTTCAAATTTTCCTGTTTCGGCATTAAATTTTGAAACTGCTATTTCAGAAATTTCTGCATAATCTGCCAGTTCATCAGAAGCAGTCAGTTTTTTGTTAAGTTCAACGTAAGTTATGTAGATACCTTTTCCGTCTGAACATGCATCAACATAACCATCAACAAAATCGTTGTTATCAACTTTATGAGGAACGCCCCATGTATTACTTTCTTTATCATAAATTGAATAGAAAAGATTTACGTTGTTGTAATCATCATCGAGACCGTTATCGTCACTGAACAACATCATTGTTGTATCATCGGATGAAACAATCTTTGGTTCAATGTTGTCATAAACGCTTGTCTGCAAAAGTTTATTGTCCTCGGAAACTTCTGAAGACCTTGCCTTGGATGAAACACCACATAACCATTCAGAACGTTCATCAAGATAATCACGGGAAATAAGCTTATAGTTTTCCGTGTTATACATTTCTGCAATCATGTTTGATGCAGAAGGCTCTTCAACAACAGTAGATGATAGTCCCTTATCTTTTTCTTCGGGCGCCGTGCCTTTGTAAATAACCATATGGTCTTTTTCAAACAATGGTTTTTCGTACTTGAAGATCCACGCCTTAGCATACAAACCTATTGATGAATCAAGATAAATTTCTTTTGTATACGGGTCAGGTACTAATCTGAAATCGAAAGTCATTTTTCCATTTCCGTAAAGACCTGCTGAGGCAAATCTGCAACCGAAGCCCGCACTAACTTTCAATGCTGCCGCTAACGAAAGATTAATTTCAGGCATCCACCATTTTGCTTTTTCATAATCATATTTAAATTCAAAAGAAATCTCACCTGTTGCAGAAATTTTTATTTCAACAACCACAGGAACACAAATAATTATAAATTCCTGAGCATAATTAAAAGAAATTGCAACAGTTACAGAAAGCTGTCCCTCTTGCTTGTAAACACCGGTTGAATTAATATATGCAGCATAGTACCCTGCCGTGCTACAAGAGAAATTACCGTATGCTACTTTATCAGCTTTCTCTTTTTTTATTTTCCAAAGATCTTCCCTTAGCCTTGTAAGATCCTTATCCACAACGTCCATACCATAGCCGATTTTCAGACACTCATTATCCAAAACGACGTTACCTAATAAATCTTCAAAATCCATTGATATTTTGGCACCGCCAAGAATGGGAATATTTTTAGGTATGGTAAGTGACGTATCACTACCTATTGATATAGGTTTTTCTGTAAATTTGAACTTGATGACATTAATATTTAGCACCTGTTGAATATCAACACCGTAAGATGTGTGCATAACACCTATAACCTGTTTTTCAGGTTGGAATTCAGTGTTTGAAATTTTAAATTTACCATCTTCGCTCGTTGCAATAACTGTGCCATCCTGAACTATGGAATAGCCCTCAATTTCATATCCGGGCTCAACTTCACCTGAAATGACAATTTTAGCCTCCATATCAAGTGCACAGTTAATCTGTGCCACGCCTGTCGCAATATCCTTATCATTGCATGAAACAGGAATAACATGTGACGGGTCTGTTTCAAGAACAACAAAACTCAAAGACATATCATGGTTCAGGATATAATTCATATCCGTATACGGATAAAACCCTTCACCAAATACATAAATATCTGCCGTTGCCTTTGATGGTTTTAGGAAGAAAGCATATCCGTTTTCATCAGATACAGTGTCAACGCCATTGAGTCTGACTGTAGCATTGGGAATTACATTACCACTTCTGTCAACAACAGAAACAACATACCATGAATCTTTGCCACCGACAGTTTCAAGTTCCTCAATTGCATTTCTCGGGAAAGCAATATATCCGTTGTATTTACCGTTTACAACATTTCCTTTCCAACCCGACAAATGCTTGTAATAATATATTGCAAAACTTGTTGCAGTATTATCAAATACATTGGCACCGAATGAAGAAGGTGCTGCACCCTCAAAATACACTTTTTTCAGGTTTCCACAGCCATTGAACGCTCTCGGGCCAATAGATTTTACAGTATCGCTGAGTGTTACCGTTTCGATTTTTGAACATTTAACAAATGAATCACGTGAAACATCTGTAACTTTATACTGAACCCCTTTGTACCATACATATTCAGGAATGACAACATCAGCAACATTTACATCTTTACCTGAAGAAACTGACGCAGTTTTGGCAGAAGTATTGAGATAATACTTAATCCCCTGCTTGTCTTTATATTCATCATCAAGTGCGTAAGTCAATGCAGTTATAACTTCGGTAACAGGGCTTACCTCACTTTCAAGATGAGTTTGCGATTCTGTTGCATAGGAAGAAATCTGGTATACTTCATCTGGATAAAGGCCAAGGAAAGTGTGTGTTTGTGAATTTTCCTCAGGAGAAACCCAGAATCTGCCGTTGCGTTTGTAGTTCATACCATTTTCAGAAACAATCGTTACTGAGTTTTCTGTCACTTCGTAAATCTGAGGCGCTGTCGGTCTTGGTGCAGTTGCTTTACCTACTTTAACTGAAGCTGAAGAAATTGTACCTGTGTAGCCTTTACTTTCATCACCTTTTGCTGCTGCAGAAACATTACAATCTACATCCTCTGCAGTGAGAGTATATGTAGTGGAGTTTGCATCTTCTATTTCTTCACTGCCTCTGTACCAGCAAACAACATATTCACCATCAATACTAAAAGTTGCGTTCAGCGTTTCACCGTAAACAGCAGAAGATACTGCTGTCCCACTCTTTTTAACCGAAACAGAACCTTTAATCAATTCACAGGAGAGAATTATTTCTGACGCTATAGAATAAGCATCCTCATAAACATCACTGCCCGTTACTCTTGAGAAGAAATAATACTTATTAGAACTTGAAAGACCTTCAAAAGACAATCCTGTCTGCCAGTTTGTAACAGTTGAACTGTCATTTTGAAGACTCCAGCCATATTCAACAGTACCATCACCTGCAGGGGGATTTATCTGAGCAAGAACACAGGAAATACCAGTGGAAGTTGAAATAACAGGAGCAGAAATACTGCGGGATTTTTTAGTAACAGTAACTGTACATGTGTCTGTATAGTCATTTCCGTCCGCAAATATAGGAAAACCTGTTATAACTGCTGTTCCGACTGAAACAGGTGTAATTTTTCCTGTTAAATCAACTGTTGCAACTTTCAGATCTGAACTCATCCAGTAAGCCTCTCTATTGGGAGCGTCTTCAGGTAAAGTTGCATAAGAAATTATTTTACTTTCTGTTAAGGGTAACGTTAAAGATTTGCAGGATGCATTAATTGAAAAACCTGTTATAGGCGCACAGTTAAAATAAATCTGTGCATTCAACAAATCGTCGTTTCCTTCGGATATCGCAATATTGTTTCCATCTTCCTTACTTCCGGAATAATAAACTTTATCGAGTGAAGAACAATTGTAAAAAGCATTAGTCTCTATTATTTTAACGCTGACAGGTACCGAAATTATAGTAAGTTTCGTACAATTTTCAAAGGCATGACCATCTATACTTGTAACATTGTTTGGCAAAGAAATTACTGTAAGATTTGTGCAATTACCAAACATATAATCAGATATACTTACTATATTATCAGAAAATGTAACTGTTTTTAGGCTTTTGCAATCGTAAAAAGCATATTCACCTATACTTGTAACACTATCAGGAAGTATGATTGTTTTTAAATTGTTGCAACCATAGAATACGGATGCCCCTATACTTGTGATATTATCGGACAATTCAATGGTTTTTAGACTTTCACAACCATAGAATGCACCTCGCCCAACACTTGTGATATTATCAAGATTTGTAATTGTTTTTAACCAAGAACAACCATAAAATACATGTTCACCAATAGTCTTCAAACTATCAGGAATTATTATTTCCACCCCTGTTTGCAAAATGCCATTAACATAAAGATTATCTGCATAGCAAAAAGGATTAGAAGAATAAGAACTAAAACTTATTTTGCTCCACAAATTTATATTACCTTCAAAATAAACATCTTTAAGGTTTGAACAATAATAAAAAGCAGATTCACCTATATTTGTAATAGCATCTGACATTTCAATAGCCGTCAACCATTCGCACTTGTAAAAAACATAATCATTAATCGAACGCAAATCATCAGGAACAGTTATTTTCACTTTCGTTTGCAATATACCATTAACATAAAGATTATCTGCATAGCAAAAGGGATTAGAATAATAACCAAAACTTATTTTGCTCCACAAATTTATATTACCTTCATAAAATACATTTTTTAAATCATAGCAGTTAATAAATGCGGAATCTCCTACAAATTTGATACTATCTGGAATTGTCACCGAAATAATATTATGACAATCTCTGAACGCATAGCTCTCAATGCTTGTAACACCATCTGGAATTTCAATAGATGTAAGTCCTGTACATTGGTCGAATACAGCATAATTTATTTCCACTACACTATCAGGAATTGTGATTGAAGTTAATTTACTACAAGATTTAAATGCAGATGCAGCAATTGTCTTCACACCTGATTTTATCTTATATACACCTGACAAACTATCACGAGCCCTAATCAAATGATTACCGACATATAAAACATTGTTTGTCCAATTACTTGAGTTTTCATAGTATGCTGTACCTTCCAACACGGAGTATCCTATCCATGTTACACTATCAGGAATTGTGATTGATGCAAGATTTTTACAACCTTTAAATACTCCACTTCCTATCAATGTTACACTATCTGGGATTATAATCGAGGTAAGTTTTGTGCAACCATCAAATGAAGAACTACCTATGGTTGTAACACTATTAGGAATTTTAACTGATGTAAGTTTCGTGCAAAGATTAAAAGCTCCTGAACTTATACTTGTAACACCATTTGCAATATTTACTGTTTTTATTGATGAACTGTATGAATACCATGGAGAAAGCGACGAAGAATATGACATTGTACCTGTTCCGGTAATATCAAGTAAACCTGTTTTCGTATTAAGTGACCACTTTACGTTTACACCGCAAGAACCACTATATGTCGCTGCCTCTGCTTCGACCTGAAAAATTTTACTGAAGTCGAACCATGCGGGTAATTTAAATTCAAGCCATTCGAGGCCTACAAAACCTGACAACGGTGCAATACCTATTGTCATAACTACTGCAAGGAAAATCGCCAATGTTCTTTTCAGTACATTTTTCATTTTTATTTCCTCCTGATTTTTTAGAATCAATTAATGCTCTGAAATATGTCATGTACACATCTATGTATACACCATTATGATACTATTCAAAATTCCAAAAGTCAATAATTTCCACAAATTAAACAAATATATTTCATAAAACAACATATATTGATGCAAATTGTCATCAGATCGCTGTCGATAAAATATTTTTTCAATAGAATTTTTCGAAATGTAAAACTGTCAATCACCATTTTTCTCTCCCTTAACACACTTTTAAAACCTAATAGAAATATATTATTTGTTAATCATGTAAAATATTGCATTTATTAAAAATTTGTGATACAATGAAGAAAATTATATAAAAAGGACGGATAAAAATGAAAAAAAGCACATTCTTCAAAGACTTTAAAGAATTCATTACAAAAGGCAATATCATTGATATGGCAGTCGGCGTTGTAATCGGCGGATCTTTCGGCAAAATCGTTACAGGTCTTGTCGAAAACATCATCAATCCCTTCGTTGGCATGTTTATGAAAACAGGCGACCTTGCTAACTGGAAAACAGTTATGGAAGAAGCAGTTCTTGACGAAGCCGGCAATGTTGTAACTCCCGAAGTTGCTTTCATGTGGGGTGCTTGGCTCCAGACAATTATTGACTTCATTATTACCGCTTTCTGTATCTTCGTTGTTCTTCGAGTTATCATGAAACTCAAGAATAAATTTGATGCTGCTAAAATTGCTGAAGCAGAAGCAAAAGCTGCAGAAGAAAAGGCAAAAGCAGATGCAGAAATTGAAGCAGTAAAAGCTCGTCAGACTCAGCTTGAAGAAAGCACACTCAATCAGGAAAAACTTCTTAAAGATATTAAAGATATTCTCAGCAAGAAATAATTTATACATAACTTCAGCCTTGCAAAAAAGCAAGGCTGATTTTTTATGTTGTTTTTTATCCGGTTTAGTGATAGAATATTGTTGAACAAATTGAAAGAAGGTAAAATAATGTTTCTGAGAATTTCTTCATTTTTCTTCGTGCTCATATTGACTTTTTCATCTCTTTTCGGAATTCCGTTGAAAGATTATGAAACTAAAGAACTTTTGGGTGACGGTGATTTTAAAAATGGTTTTACTGTAATGTCTCAACAGACCGAAAACGGTGCAGGTATTAAACTCGGTAACTTCACTTACGGAGAAACAGCAGAAGCCCCCTGTTGGATGATAGCACAATGGAACAGCGGTCCTTGTCTTTGGGAAAATAATATTTCAGAAGATAAATATACTATCTCTGATGGTCTGACAAAAACAGTCACATATAATCCCGAGGATAAATCCGTTTCAATGCGTCTTAATGCAGCAAATATTTATAACGGAGAGCCTGCCACTTATGAAAATTGGCCTCATTTATTACTTGAGCAGTCCCCTCTTTGCGACTACAACGAACTAAATGATAAAGATAAAAAGTTTTACAACTGTTCTGCTGACAGAATTGTTTTATCCCTTGATATAAAACTTAAAGATTTTGTTGATACAACAAACAATGATGGTGTAAACGCAGTACAGTACCTTGCTTATTTCTATCTCAAAGGTACTGATAACAACAAATTCATCTGGTTTGGTGCTGACCTTTTTGACAACAGAGGATACAATGATACAAATTGGTCTTTAGATAAGGCAAGCGGACAGATGATTTACTGTCTTTCAACAAAAGACACTTATCATTTCAAGAGCAGGTCTCTTTTCAGAAATGGCAAACCTTTTGTTTCCGATGAATGGGTACATGTTGAAATTGAACTGACTCCACATATTGAGAACGCAATAAAAAAAGCAAACGAATCCGAAACATTTGAAAGCGAAGTAAGTGCAAAAGATTTCTATATCGGCGGAACAAACATCGGTTTTGAAGTTCATGGTAATTACGACTGCACGGTTGAAATCAAGAATTTCAAACTCATGTCATATAACAAAACAGGCAGTTCACTCTGAACCGCCTGTTTTTCTTAAATATACGGAATTGATTCTGCAGCACCTAAAACTGTGATTGCTTTTGCAGCTGCTTTTGTTGCAATTTCCATTGCCGTTTTTACATCTGTTCCTTTTGTTATCTGTGAAACAAAATAACCTGTGAAAGTGTCTCCTGCTGCAGTTGTATCAACAACCTCAACCTTGTCAGCAGGAACTGTAAGCATACCGTTTTTATCAAAAAATATTGAACCTTTTTCTCCGAGAGTAAGGATGAATTTTGACTCCGGATATTTACTTCTGAGTGATACAATAATTTTATCTGTTTGTTTTTCTCCTGACAAAGCTTCACCTTCAGTTTCATTGAGAATAAACCAATCAACTTTCTCAAGAGGAAATCGGGTAATATTTTCAGTAATCGGCGACGGATTAAAAACAATATTCATTCCTTTTTCAGATGCTTTTTTAATAACAACCGAAGTAATATTCGTTTCATTCTGCAAAACGACCCAATCATTTTCATCGAAATCCGAAAGCACTTTTTCAACAAAATCTTCAGAGATATTTTGATTTGCTCCACCGTAAAGCAATATGCAGTTTTCACCGTTTTCATCAACCTGTATAATCGCATGACCTGTAGATATTTCAGAACTCATAATATTTTTAACATTTACCTTATCGTTTTTCAAAAAAGAAATAAGAAATTCACCATCTTCACCTACAGCGCCTGCATGATAAACTGCCTCTCCTGCTCTTGCCATTGCAATTGATTGATTAAGACCCTTTCCCCCGACTTTTTTTGTATAACTTCGCGACTTTATCGTTTCACCGGGCTTTACAAAATTTTTAACATTATAAACATGGTCAATATTTAATGAACCAAAATTTAGAATTTTCATATTCTCTCCTTATTAAACATGCCCCCGAGACAGTTCGGGGGCATATATTTATTTCCGCTTTATACGATTTCCTGAACCTGAGGAAGTGTTATATCCATGTTTACTGCCTTGTAAAGTTTTGCAAGGTCGTATGTATCTACAACACCGTCATTTTCAGCGATGTCTGCTGCAATAGCTTCTGCTGAGCCTTCTTCGATTTCAATATCGAAGTTTGCGATTGCTGCAAGTCTTGCTGTATCGTATGTGTCGATAACGCCGTCACCTGTAAGGTCACCGAAGATGATGATTGTATATGATTCATAT
>JAZOAY010000084.1:0-16828 GCA_045595725.1 Acutalibacteraceae bacterium
TCACTATCCCTTTGAAAACAAAGATTTGTTTGAAGCACAGTTCCCTGCAGATTTTATTTCAGAAGCAGTTGACCAGACAAGAGGTTGGTTCTATTCACTCCTTGCCATTTCAACACTTATTTTCAATAAAGCACCTTTCAAGAACGTTATCGTTCTCGGTCACGTTCAGGATGAAAACGGGCAGAAAATGTCAAAATCAAAGGGTAACGCAGTTGACCCCTTCGATGCATTATCTCAGCACGGTGCAGACGCAATCCGCTGGTATTTCTACACTAACTCTGCTCCTTGGTTACCTAACCGTTTCCATGCAAAAGCAGTAACGGAAGGTCAGCGTAAATTTATGGGTACATTGTGGAACACTTATGCTTTCTATGTTCTCTATGCAGACATTGATTCATTTGACCCCACAAAGTATTCTCTTGAAGTTGACAAACTTTCAGTTATGGATAAATGGCTTCTTTCACGTCTTAACTCGATGGTAAAAGATGTTGACGATTGTCTCGGCAATTACAAAATCCCTGAAGCAGCAAAAGCTCTCCAGAGCTTTGTTGACGAAATGAGTAACTGGTATGTACGTCGCGGCAGAGAACGTTACTGGGCACAGGAAATGACTCAGGATAAGATTAATGCTTACATGACTCTTTACACAGCACTTGTTACAACTGCAAAGACTGCAGCACCCATGGTTCCCTTCATTTCAGAAGAAATTTATCAGAACCTTGTACGCTCAGTAGACAGCAGTGCTGAAGAAAGTATCCACCTTTGCTCATTCCCCGAAGTTCAGGAAACTCTTATTGATAAAGAACTTGAAGAAAACATGGACGAAGTTCTCAAAATAGTAACACTCGGACGTGCAGCAAGAAACGGCTCAAATATCAAAAACCGTCAGCCTCTCGGTGCAATGTATGTAAAGGGTGAAAGAGAACTCAACGAATTCTATAAGAAGATTATCGAAGATGAACTCAACATCAAGGAAGTTTCATTCATTGAAGATGTTGACAGTATGCTTTCATACAACTTCAAACCTCAGATGAAGACTCTTGGTCCCAAGTACGGCAAACGTCTTAACGATATCAGAACAAAGCTCTCTGAAATCGACGGAAGTGCTGCTAAAAAAGAACTTGATACAACAGGCGTTCTCAAACTTGACCTTGGTGACATGGTAATTGACCTGGTTGAGGCAGACCTTCTTATTGAAGCAACTCAGAAAACAGGTTTCTTCTCACTTGCAGAAGGCGGTGTAACAGTTGCCATTGACACAACTCTCACAGATGCACTCATTGAAGAAGGCTTCGTTCGTGAAATGGTTTCAAAAATCCAGACAATGAGAAAAGATGCAGATTTCGATGTACCTGACCATATTACAGTTTATATTTCAGGCAATGACAAACTTGCAGAAATTTTCACAAACAACAAGGAAGAAATCATGAACGACGTTCTTGCTGATGAGTTTGTAACAGGTTCACTTGACGGCTATACAGCAGAATGGGATATCAACGGCGAAAAAGTGACATTCGGCGTTAAAAAAATGTAAAAGAAACAGGTGCAGTACCTTAAGTGGTATTGCACCTGAGTTTTTTATTTTAAAAATATAATTTTGTATTACTATCCTCTGTAATAAACCCCGCCTGCCGATATCTGATATCCTCTCACAGCAAAAAGCTGAGAGACAGTCACAAGTTGATACCCCTCCTCAATCAATGCAGGTATAACCTTATCCATTGCATCTACGGTTGTTCCGTGAAGGTCGTGACAGAGAATTATTGCCCCGTCATAAGCAGATGACATTACTGAATTATAAACAGCTTTTGCATTTCTTGTTTTCCAGTCAAGGGTGTCTACGGACCATGTTAAAACAGCCTCAGTACAACCGTAGGCAGTCTTTTTTACGTTTTTATTATACGAACCGTAGGGCGGACGTATAAGTTTCGGATTAGTTCCCGTAATTTCAAATATTTTGTTGTGAGTTTTGATAAGTTCTTTCTGAACTTTATCTGCAGGAAGATTGGATAAGTCAGGATGTGACCAACTGTGGTTTGCAATTTCATGACCTTCTTCAACAATTCTTTTTGCAGTCAGTTCATTTTTTTCAAGGAGATTTCCCACAACAAAAAATGTGCCTTTACCGCCGTATTTTTCAAACATATCAAGAAGTCTTGGTGTATGAGCACTTGGTCCGTCATCAAACGTCAGTGCAATCATAGGCTTGTCAGGGTCAATGCCCTCACAATTCACATCCGAAAAATCAATTATCACCCGTTCTGTGGGAGCCTCTGTAGTTACAGGCTTTCTTGTCGTTGATACAGGTTTTCTTGTTGTAGTAACTTTCTTTGTTGTATTCTCTTCTTTTTTTATTGTGGTTGTTTCTTTTTCTGTGGTAATTTCAGTAGTTGTTGTTTTCGTTGTGGTTTCTTCTGTAGTGCTTTCTCTTTCCGTATGAAGTCCGGTTGTACTTTCTGTAGTTAATGTTGTATGAGAAGGGCTTTCCGGTTTTTCAGAAACACAACCCGTAACACACGTAAACACCATAGTCATTACAAGAAACATATATATAACTTTTTTCATTATTTTTCGCCGTCTTTTTACAAAAATATCAGAAGATAATAATAGCACTTTGTTCCATGTTTTTCAATAAGAAATTGTAAAATTTTTCTGACAATTTTTACCAAAAAAACATTGCAGAGTGCGTCGCTTTTGTGATATAGTTAATCGAGGTGATAATCATGAAATATATCTTTGAAAAAATTAAGCCTGCATATCAGTCCCCTCGTTACCACGACTTTTTTTCTTCAGAAATTCTGAACGAATTTACTCAGGCAACTGATGAAGGTCTTGATGTTTTTCAATATAAAAAACTTTTTGAGACCGTTTCAGAACTTTCCTCAGGGGAATTAAAAACAAAACTCTGTGATGTTATTTTTGAAGCGGTAATGAAATCAGAAATACGTTCTGACTATAAATATAAAGAACCGTCAACTCTTGAAGAAATAAAACAGTTGCGAAAAAGGCACGAGTTTGATTCCGCAATGCCGGATAAAGAAACTCTCAGGAAGAAAATCCTCGGTGCATGGACAGGTCGTGTGTGCGGTTGTCTTCTCGGTAAACCGGTTGAAGGGATACGTTCGCAAGACATGGAAATCCTGCTGAAATCTTCGGAAAATTTACCTATGCACAGGTATATAAACAGTACCGATATCACTCCCGAAATTGAAGATAAATGCACCTTCAACCTTCAGAATAAATGCTTTGCCGACATTACCCACGGAATGCCTGTTGATGACGACACAAATTACGTGGTACTTTATCAGAGAATCATTGAAAAATACGGCAAAGATTTCACTTCTGAAAATGTAGCCGAGGCATGGCTCAGATTTCAGACAATTGAATCTTACTTTACTGCAGAAAGAATTGCATTTGAAAATTTCACGAAGGGTTATAAGCCTCCGTATTCTGCCATTTATAAAAACCCCTGCCGTGAATGGATAGGAGCTCAGATAAGAGGAGATTACTTTGGTTACATAAACCCCGGCAATACTGAAATGGCTGCAGAAATGGCATTCAGAGACGCTTGTATTTCGCACGTCAAAAACGGAATTTACGGTGAAATGTTTGCATCTGCAATGATAGCTGCAGCAGCAGTTACTGACAGTATAGAAGATATTATTCTGGCAGGATTGGGAGAAATCCCTTCTACTTCAAGACTTCATGATTCCGTTACATCTGTTATAGAAGATTTCAAAAACGGTGTAGCTCTTTATGACGTTTACAAAAGAGTACACGAAGAATACGATGAACACACGGGGTACGGATGGTGCCATACAATTCCCAATGCAATGATTGTTACCGCCGCATTACTTTATGGCGAAGGTGATTTCGGGAAATCAATATGTATGGCAGTTGAACCCTGTTTTGACACCGACTGCAACGGTGCTACGGTAGGTTCTGTTCTCGGAATGAGAAACGGTATTGACTGTATCACGGAAGAATGGACAAAACCTGTAGAAGATACTATATACACCTCAGTTTACGGTTCTGAAAAAGTAAAGATTTCAGACTGCGTTGAATTAACATTGAAACATATAAATTAAGCCACAAGCCGCCTCACTTTTGCGAGACGGCTCTTTTCAGGCAATTCACTATGAAATTCAGGAAACCTTTTTCTCAGATATTGCCGTCAATCTATCTGCAACAGCCAGCATATTTTCCGCAAAAATAGCGTACCCTTCCTTTGGGGTCCCTACAAAAACATGGGTTATAGCACCTACAAGCATGCCGTTTTGTATAAGCGGTGTTCCGCTCATCCCCTGAACTATTCCACCGGTGATTTTGAGCAACTCTTCATCGGTAATTTTAACAGTCATGTTTTTTTCTTTCGAGTGTGTATCAAGGATTTTTGTTATTTCCACATCGTAATACTGTTTTCCTCTTTCATCCACGGTACACAGAATCTGTGCTTTGCCCGTTTTTACTTCTCCTGCAGTAGCAACAGGAATCAGTTCAGCATTAACATCACAAATATCAAGTTTTCCGTAAACACCGCACCCGTTATTTTCATTCAGTTGCCCGATTGTTTTTGCCGTAAAAGCACCGGAAAGTTCACCGGCTTCAGTCTTTGTCCCCCGTGAACAGCCGAGAATTTTTGCACCGACTGCCTCACCTTCACTAAGGGGCAGAACTATACCTGTATCACCATCGCAAACAGCGTGTCCCAGAGATGCAAAAACTCCCGTTTCTCTGTCATAAAAGGTCATTGTGCCGATACCTGCAGTACTGTCACGCACCCATAACCCTGCCTTAAAAATACCGCTTGATTTTTCTCTTACGGTAGTAAGTGTAAGTGTCAGTTCTTCTGAATTTCTTTCTATTGTAAACTCAAGTTCTTTACCGTTACTTTTCTTACAAATCTGCGAAATTTCTCTGTTGGAATTTATTTTAATTCCATTAATTTCTTTGATAATATCCCCTGATTTTATTCCCGCTTTTTTTCCGGGATTAATTGTACCGTCTGAAGTCAGGATATCTTCAACTGAAATCACCAACACTCCGCTTGAATACATTTTCAGTCCGAATACTTCTCCTCCGAGACTGACATAACGTCTGTTGCCCACATGAACCTTTGTTTTTCTCAGAGGTATAATTTTAAAAAGGCTGACATCCAGTTCGTAATTTTCTGCTACAGAAGTCCCTTTGCTTTCCGCCTTTTCCGATGCTTCAAAACGAAAGACACCTGAGGAACTCAGTTTTCTTTCTTCATAGGTTGTTATTTCGTCAGGTATTCTGACTTCCGCATACCCTGCTACCGAAAATATAACAACTGAAAACATCATAAGGCACAGAGTCAGAGACTTTATAAATTTCTGCATCCGACCAGAACCTTTCCGTTTGATAATACGGAATACAACTGTCTGTTGCACAATTAATTTGTGTAGAGAAAAGAAAAATATTAATGCAAAATTTTCTCAAATTATCTTCAACTTTTTATAAAGATATGATACAATCTTTTAAGAAGTGCAAAAGGCAAAATTCAAAGCGCAAAATTTTGGGAGGTCTTCGCCCTTTCCCATTATAAAGGAGAGGCTTTATTTGAGCGAAAACATAATTGAAAATAAAAGTTTTGATTTTGCGGTAAGAATTGTTAATTTATACAGGCGTTTAACAGAAGAGAAAAAAGAATATGTCCTTTCAAAACAGTTATTAAAAAGCGGAACGAGTATAGGAGCAAATATTGCAGAGGCAGAAAAAGGGCAAAGCCCTCCATTCACTTTGCATTCTGCACTTTGCATTTTGCATTCTATACTCTGCACTTATAAACTACAGTACTTTAACAAATAAAAAAATGTGAGGTGTTTTTATGCCCGATATAAAATGGTTAACAGGTGAAGATGACCTTTCTCTCTGTCACAGACTGAGGAAAGATGTTTTCTGTACAGAACAGAATATAACAGAAGAAACTGAGTTTGACTCTCTTGACCAAAACTCTCTGCATCTTCTTATTCTTGAAAATTCTCATCCTGTGGGTACAGGAAGAATTCATCTTGCTGACAAAAAAAGTGTTCATTTCGGTCATATTGCAATTGATAAAAATGAACGAGAAAAAGGTCTCGGTAAAATTCTGATACAAGAAATGATAAAGAAGTCTAAAACATTGAATGTGGAAAAAATCACAATCAATGCACAGCTTCACGCAGTACCTTTTTATGAAAAGCAAGGCTTTGCAGTTGACGGTGTACAGAGAAGCAACGGGGAATTCAGTTATATTCCCATGGTTTACGATTTGATTTTTGAAGAATGCGGATGGTTCGGTTTTGAAGAAAACACAGAAGCTGCTGTTATGAGAAAAACATTTTTCTGTGAAAATATAAAAAATGCAAAAGTTCAGTTTGTAACTCTCGGTTTCTGTGAACCTTATTTCAACGGTAAAAAACTTACTGAATATAAATTTATACCAGCCTGGACAAACTATGAAAAACGTGATTATTCAGGCGCATCTTATCCTATAAAAGATATAATGACTCACAGATGTTACTATCTTGAATACGACGTTTCAGATTTAATAAATAACGGCAAAAACGTTTTTTCACTTCATATAGGTAACGGATGGTACGGTCAGTATGAACAGAAAGCAGAAAACATGCAGCCTTACGGTCAGATTAAATACTGTGTTAAAATCACTCTCACCGACAACAACCACAATGAAGAAATTATTGTTTCAGACGGTAACGAAAAAGTAAAGAACAGTCACATCGAAAAGGCAAGTCTTTACCTTAATGAAACTGTCAACGGAACTTTGTTTGACGAAAATATTTTCGACACAGATTTCGATGACACTTCATGGCTTTCTCCCGTAAAGAAAGAAAAACCTCTTACAGTTCTTGAAAAACAGTATTTCGGCGGTGACTCAATAAAATACTCTCTTACACCCAAACTTCTTTTTGAAAAAGACGGTAAAAAAATGTACGATATCGGAAAGAATGTTTCAGGTCTCGGGGTAATAAAATTCAACGCTGATGCTGAAATCGGCGAAAAGGCGACTGTAAAATACTGCGAAATTCTTGATGAAAACAACGAGATGTACCTGAGAACAACAGGCGGTGATTGGAGACTACAGTGTGATACTTTCATCAACGGAAAAAACAACTGTCCCATGACAACCACTTTCACCTGGAGAGCAGGTCAGATTGCTGAGGTCGAAGGAAATGCTGAACTTATCCGTTTTGATGTTGTAAATTCAGACGTGCCTCTTACTTCTGAATTTTCGTCAGATAACGAAACTCTCAACTGGCTTTTTGAAGCCTATGCTTCAACCCAGAGCAACAACATCCATTCGTTTGTGCCCTCTGACTGTCCTCACAGAGAGAGACTCGGTTATACAGGTGACGGACAGCTTTGCTCTGCAGCTGCAATGACAATGTATGATGCTGAAGACCTTTACAGAAAATGGCTTCAGGATATTGCCGACAGTCAGGATATTTATAACGGACATGTTCAGCATACCGCACCTTTCTACGGTGGCGGAGGAGGTCCCGGAGGATGGGGCGGTGCAATTGCAATTGTCCCCTACCACTTCTACAGATTTTACAAAGATAAAACCCTTATCGAAAAATATTATCCTGCAATTCTTGCCTACATTGATTACATGGAAAAACATTCCGATAACGGAATTGTGGTGCGGGAAGAAGAAGGCGGATGGTGCCTAGGTGACTGGTGTGCTCCCGAAAACAAAAATCTTATTCCCGAAAGTTTTGTCAACACATATTACATGATAAAAACTCTCCTCATTGCAATTGAAATTGCAGAGGAGCTGGGCAGAAATAAAGACATCCCCGCACTTGAGGAAAAACTTATTTTTGTTCAGAATGCATTTATGAACGAATTCTTTGACGAAGAAACAGGCTCATTCCTTAACGGCATTCAGGGAACAGATGCTTATGCCGTTGACATTAACATGGGTGACGAAAGAACGCTTCAAAACCTTGTTGAAAAATACGAACAAACAGGCACCTATGACACAGGTATTTTCGGTACTGATTTAGTCACAAGAGTACTCTTTGAAAAAGGCTACGGCGAACTTGCTTTCCGTCTTATGACAAACGAGGGAGAAATTTCTTTCTATAACATGAAAAAGCAGGGTGCCACAACTCTGTGGGAAAACTGGGACGGTTGCGACTCACATTCACATCCTATGTTCGGTGCAGTATGTGAATATCTTTTCAAATATATTTTAGGCATCAGACAGCCTGAAAATTCTTATGGTTTTGAAAAGGTAATCATTTCTCCCGCAAAAATCCCTTCATTGAACGTAAAGGGAAGTATTACCACAAAACAGGGTAAAATCTCAGTTGAAGTGAAATATACAGACGGTGTTCAGTCAGTAAAATATAACATTCCCGACGGAATTGAAGTGGTGTAACAAATTATAATTTTCAACGAAAAATCCCCTCTGTCAAAAACAAGCAAACAGATAAATTATAATTTAACACAACAAACGATAAAAAATGCAGCAGAATTTAACTCTGCTGCATTAATTTTTTATTCTGCTTTTTATTTTTCATTGTTACAACCACTATCGCACCTGCAACAATGAGAATTCCTGCCATAATCATAAAAATATTTTTTGCCGTTTGTGAAACTCCTTTTGTTTCATCTTTTACGGGAGCAAGGGTTTCTTCCTGAACGCATACCTCCTCTGTTGTGAGGATTCTGAGAACTATTTCATCAGGCAACGTTTCAGGTTTTTCATCTTTGCCTGTGTATTTATACACAAAACGTGCAATCACTATATCGTCAAGGTCAGGGAAGTATTTGTGTGCCGCTTCTGTAAATTCAGGAATATGTCTTACAGTAACAGTTGTTACTCCGTCTTTGTCGATTCTTGTGACTTTTACTAAATAATCTTCTGCAAGTGCCTCAAGAGACGAGTAACTTTTTTCTGTTTTCCCTTCCGCTGTTGCAATTAATGATACAGAAGTAAAAGCAAAAAGAAAAACGAAAATCATTGAAAATACAAAACTTAATTTTTTCATAAAAACACCTCCGTCAGGTTTATTTTACACCACACGAAATGTTTTTTCAATAGGTTTAATTAAAAGAAATATATTTCAAATCGTTGACAACCATGTAACAACGTGATATAGTTGAAACATAATTCTTTTTTTACAGAAAGGGTGTATTATATGAAAAAGATTTTCACAAGAGTAGTTTCAGTTTTTCTTATTATTACTCTTACTTTATCCGTTGCCGTTACAGGTGCATATGCAAAAGAAACAACAGGTGCAGAAGCTCTTGCAAACCTTGAAAAAGATATTCCAATCATTGAAATTCCCGGTTTCGGTGATCAGCCTCTTTACAGCGGACTTCTGACTGAGACAGAAGAAGATGATACAGATGTATGGTCTTTCCCTGTAGAAAAACTTGTAGGAAGTATCCTCAAACATTTTCCAAATCTTATTTACTCACTTGCATTGGGAAAATTTGAAAAGTTGGATGCAAGTATGTCTGAAATTCTCGGTGTAATTTTCGGTGGAATTGCATGTGACACAAATGGTGTCCCTACACCCGGCACAGGTTTTAAATACAGAGAAACCATTGTCAAAAAAGATGAATACGGCAAAAACAACAGTTATTATTTCGCCTATGACTGGCGACTTGATATGCACACAATTTCCACACAGCTTCATGCCTTTGTCAATGAGGTTCTTGAAGTTACAGGTGCAAAAGAAGTAGGTCTTGTTTCATTCAGTATGGGCGGTGCGGTAATGATGACATATCTTTATGAGCATTATTACATTGCTTCTCCCGAAGAACGTTCAAAAATACACTCAGCAATTTTCCTTTCAGGTGCAATGAACGGTGTTGAGTGTTGCGGAGACCCTTTCTCAGGAAACATAGTTTTTGACAGCAAATCACTTATCAGACTTCTCTCAGACACAGTTTCAGCAAATGAAAGCACAGCATGGCTCAGCGATATGTTCATTGTTCTGTATGCTCTTAGAATTTTTGAGCCTCTCATTTCTTACACAAACGGAACTCTTGTCCCTAATCTTGGTATAATGGCTGACGATGCAGTCGCAGAAACTATCGGCACAGTCCCCGCTTTCTACGGTCTTATGTCAAGTGAAAGATATTATCAGACAGAAGAATTCCTTTTCAGTTCTCCTGAAAAGCAGGAAAAATTTGCAGGTCTTCTTGAAAAAAGCAGATACTACCACGATAATGTTCAGGCAAATGCTGACAAAGTTATTGAAGCTTTTCTTGCAGACGGCAAAAATTTCGCAGTAATTTCAGAATACGGTTTTCCCATGCTTCCCGTAACTTCGGACAACGACAGAATGTCTGACGGTATGATAGGAACTTACAACACAAGTTTCGGTGCAACCTGTGCTGAAATTGACGGAACCCTCGGTGAAAATTACGTTCAGAAGGTTCAGTGCGAATGCGGTAAAAATCACATTTCCCCTGACAATCAGATTGACGCATCAACCTGCAAATATGCAGATGTTACGTGGTTTGCTAAAAACCTCAAGCATGTTGACGATGACAGATATTTTGCAGACATAATTGACCTTGTAACTTACTCTGAGAATCAGATTAATGTTCATACATATTCAGATTTCCCGCAATATCTTATTAATGTTGACGATACATGTCTCGTCCCCATGACAAAAGAAAATGCCGGTGAAGTTGTGTCTTTTGAAGAAAAGGCAAATATTAAAAAGTTTTTTGAAAACCTGTTTAAGTAATATCCGAACAATCCCCGGAGAAATCAGAATTCTCCGGGGATTTTCATTTAAAGATTTTCATTTTTCAATGCATCAATGGGGTTTTCTTTTTTAATTTTGTTCATTGCAAAAACTATCGTTGCAAACACAACGACAAATACGCTGAGTGCCGCAATTCCCATTGCTGTCCACGGAAGAAAAAAGTCAAGCTCATAAAACCCTTGGTTTATTGCATACCAGATAGCAAATGTAAAACCCACAGAAACGGGAATTCCGAAAAGAAGTGCGCGGCTTCCGTAAAGCAGACATTCAAAATTCATCATTTTATTAAAGCCTTTTTTCGTCATACCAACTGATTTGAGCATTGCAAATTCACGTCTTCTCAGAGCAATATTTGTGGAAATTGTGTTAAAAACATTTGCTGCCGAAATCAGAGAAATGAGAATTATAAATCCATAGGCGAAAACCCTGATTATCGTAACAAGGTTTCTCTCGTTTTCCGCTTCCTGTCCGTAGTCAAAAAGATTGGTTGTGTTGAAGCCGTTGTCAAGAAGCATGTTCTTCAATGCGCTGCTTGATTTTGCATGGTCAGTCGAAATAACGCTGAAAAAATAAGAACGAATGCTTTTATTCCAATTAAAACTTTCCATCATACATACAGGATAAATATAAATCAGATTTGCTGATGTTATGTTGCAGTAAAACGGCTTTTCGTAAATTCTTTTACCGGATTCAAGAGTAATATGAACTTTTGTTTCTTCAACAGGAAGAATTTTTCTGTCGCTTCCTGTTTTACTTGCATAAATTATAAATTCATTTCCCTCTTCATCAGTCTGATTTCCGTAATGATAATAGCCTTCAATATCCTTCTGTGTGGTAAATTCAGCCACGCTTTCATCTGATTTCAGAACATCGCATCTTACATATTTTTCTTTTTCACTGTTGAAAGTCGTGTTGCCGTCAACCACAATTGAAAGCGGATTTTCCTTATCGAAATATTTACTCTTATCAAGCTTATATTTTGCCACAAGATTTTCAAACTCACTGTCATTCACAAAAACTACTCCGATACAAAGTTCTGTAACGTTTTCATCTTCACCCGACTGATTTATAAGCTCTGATTGAGCATTTGCAGCTACATTGTTTTTCAGGTATTTTTTCTCAATCGTGGCATTGGTAACAGTGTGTTGTGTATAAACCGCATCAGTCACACATTCAGCCTGTTTAAAATTTTCAAGCAGTTCATCACGCGTTATACCGCCTTTTCCGTCGTTATCAAATTTTGAATGTTCTGTAATGTAAGAAATGTCAATGGCGTTTTCATTAAAGCCTGCTTCGACTGTTGCCATCAGATAATCAGTAAAAGCAGAGGCTGACACAAACAAAACAACACTCATGAAAAGACTGACAACTGTTGTTCGGTATTTTTTGCGGCTTCTCTTGTAATATTTACTTGCAAGCACGCCTGGAAGTCCGAAAATTTTGTATGTGACGGGTGATGTTTTTACACTTTTTTCTTTCACATTCACATCTTTTGTCTGCCTTATTGCCTCAATTGCAGAAACACGTGTGGCACGCTTTGAAGGAATCCACGCGGAAATGAGAACGGTAAGCAACGCAATAAATATTGCCGCAACAATCGCAACAGGCGATACACACACCCTCATGGGAATTGCGAAATCTGTAATCTGCTGAAGTTTGTTTCCAACCACCATAAGCGTGACACCGATACCTCCGATACCTGCGATAACTCCGAGAGGTACACCAACAGAGCTTACTGCCAACGCTTCAAAAAGCACCATTTTTCTCAATTGCTTTTTCGTTGCACCTATTGAAGAAAGAAGTCCGAACTGCTTTGTTCTCTCTGAAACAGAAATTGAAAAAGCATTATAAATCAGGGATACAGAACCAAACATTATCAACGCAATTACAATTGCTGCAAGTGAATAAATCGTCGCAGTAAAACCGTCAAAGGCTGAAACGCCAGAATACAAGAGAACATCACTGTTTGTCGTTCCGCTTATTTTGTTTGTTTCCATAAAAGAATAAATCTGTGACGGATTATTCATTTTGAAAAACACATCATATTTTCCGAAAATGTCAATGTTTTTTTCTGCAACAGTTATTGCCGTATAACCGGGGGCAATGTATTCTTCAAAACCAGGTCTTTCATAAAAGCCTACAATCTCGTATGTTCGGGTTTTTGTGTTTTCAAGGCTTTCAGCCTCACCCTGATAAGGATTATTCTGGCCCATGGAGTAATCTTCAAAAATTCTTTCACCTACTTCAAGAGTAAGCACATCTCCTATTTCAGTCTTAACTCCCCCGTTTGAATGAAGGTGATGAGGTATGAGAATTTCAGAAGGCGATGCAGGATACCTGCCCTTTGTTATATGAACAGGCATTGTTTCTTTGAAACCATCTGATGCGCCTATAATAAACAGATAGGGCTTATATTCGTTTTTGCAGCCCTCAGCCACAGCATATCCTAATTGATGAAAGTAAACTGCATTTTCAACCTCTTCTGATTTTTCGATTCTTTTGAAAGTCTGCCAGTCAGTATCGGTTGCAGCACCATGCCAGTCACCGCTTTCATAAATTTCATTCTGCAATAGGTAGTTATAAAGACTTGCAACAGAAGTTGTAACAGCACAAATCATGGCTGCAGAAAGAATAATTCCGATAATAGTAACAATTGTACGGCTTTTATTCTTTTTCAGCATTTCCAGAGTCACTTTATTGAAAACATTCATTTTATCACCTCATCACGGATGATTTTCCCGTCTTCAATGGCAATAATTCTGTCAGCCTGTAAAGCAATGTTTTCGTCATGAGTAATAACAATAAGTGTCTGATTGTATTTTTTATTTGAAGTTTTGAGAAGTTCCACAATTTCCTGACTGTTTTTTGTATCAAGGTTTCCTGTTGGTTCATCTGCAAGAACTACGGCAGGAGTATTTATAAGCGCTCTGCCGATAGAGACCCTCTGTTGCTGACCGCCCGAAAGTTGATTGGGAAGATGGTCTTCTCTGCCTGTAAGTCTGAGTGTCTGAAGAAGTTCTTTCAGATATCCTCTGTTTACTTTTCTTCCGTCCATAAGAACGGGAAGTGTTATATTTTCAGTCACATTGAGAACCGGTATAAGGTTGTAAAACTGATAAATAAGCCCTACCTGCCTTCTTCTGAAAATGGCAAGCTGTTCATCATTCTGTGCATAAACATCTGAATTATCCATATAAACCTTACCGCTTGTAGGCTTGTCAACACCGCCTAAAATATGCAGAAGAGTTGATTTTCCCGAACCTGAAGGACCGATAATTGCAACAAATTCTCCTTTGTTTACAGAAAAAGAAACATTATCAAGAGCTTTTACTTGGTTTTCGCCCTCACCGTAAGTTTTGCAAAGATTTTCTACTTTTAAAATTTCCATAAGTATTTACCTCCTGTGTTTCTTATTGTAAACGCTCTGTATGACAGATCGGTGACAGTAAAATAACAAAAATGTCACCAAAAAAGGAACTGTCACTTAAACAGTTCCTTTGTAAAATCTAACAGTAAAAACAGCACCTTTTTCTTCACCGTTTTCCGCTTTAACCGTTCCGTTCTGAGATGTAATAATCATACGTGCGAGATTAAGTCCGATACCGAAACTTTTATCCCCTGAGTTTTCACCTTTATAAAAACGTTCAAAAATATGAGGCAGGTCTTTTTTGCTTATTCCTTCACCGTTGTCTTCAATTATTATTTCCGAATAAAGGGCATTTTCCGAAGCGGTAATTTTTATTTCTCCGCCTTCGTCCGTATGCTCCATACAATTTTTCACAATATTTAACAAAGCTTCCCCTGTCCAGAGAATATCTCCCGTAAAATTTCCTTCTGCCAAAATCTTCAACTTCTGACGACGTATTTCAAGGGGAACAAGAAGTGGTGACAGAGATTTTTCAATAAGTTTTTCAAGGGACACTTCTTCTTTTTTGAAGTCAACCGTTCCTGCATCAAGTTTTGAAATTTTCAGCAAAAGTGTAATAAGTCTGTCTACACGTGAGAGAAGTTCATAAAGCTCATGAGTAAGATTTTCACGTCTTTCTGTACTGATGCCTTCCTCTGAAAGGAAAGAAACAAGCAGGTTTATTGATGTCAGCGGTGTTCTCAGCTGATGGGAAATGTCCGCAATTGAGTCTGCAAGATATTTTTTGTCCTTTTTCAAAGAATTACTCTGTTCTCTGAGACGAACCGTCATTTTGTAAATTTCACTTTGAAGAATACCAAGTTCTCCCTCGGAATATTCATCAAAGGAAACTTCACTTTCTCCGTGAAGAATACGATCAATGTCATCTGAAAGCTTTGCAATTTTCTTATAACGTCTGTTTACGGAAATAAGATAAACCAGAACAAAGAAAAAGCAAACTGCTGACATAAAAAATCCGTATTTTACTCCGATGAAAAAAGACAGAACAATGAAAATTGCAGAAAAAATTATCTGCACTAAAAAAACTTTTAATACCTCTTTATTCTTGTAAAGCTTCATATCAGTCAATCCTGTACCCAAGTCCACGGACTGTTTTAATTATCACGGGTGACTGTGGGTCATCCTCAATTTTTTCTCTCAGTCTTTTGATGTAAACAGTAAGCGTATTGTCATTGACAAAATCCCCCGCTATATCCCATATGCTTTCAAGAAGCTGTGTGCGGCTGAGTACTGCACCTCTGTTATTGAGAAAAACAAGAAGAAGTCTGTACTCAAGTGCAGAAAGAAAAAGGTCTTTCCCGTCTTTTGATGCAGTTCCTCTTACTGTATCAACAAGTACATTCCCTATCTGAATTATACTGCCTGAAGCACCTGTAAGACGGAGAATATTTTTAATGCGTGAAACAAGTTCTCTCGGTCTGAACGGTTTGGGAATATAATCGTCCGCACCTAAATCAAAGCCTGTTACAGTGCTGAATTCGTCTGATGATGCAGTAAGAAATATTACGGGAATTCCGTAATCTGATTTAACCGCGGAACAGACAGAAAATCCGTTTCCGTCTGAAAGTGAAACATCAAGAAGAACAAGGTCGAATTTTTCTTTCTCAAGAAAAGTCAGTGCGCCAGTTTGTCCTGACGCACTTTTAACCTCAAAGCCTTCTTGTGCAAGAAATTCTGTCAATTTTGAAACAATTGACCTGTCATCTTCTACCAATAAAATCTTTGTTAAACTCATTTTGCTGACCCGATAAGGTCCTCTGTTGCATCAAGAATTGTTCCTGCTGTATTGGGACCTGTTGAGTTTGTTTCCTCATAGTGACCTCTGTCCATGTCATCCTTACCGTTGTTGATATAGGGAAGTGATTCATGGAGAACGAAGTCATTTTCAGCAAGGATGTAACCAAGTTCATCGTTACAAAGACCGATAACAAATTTATGTTTACAATCTGTCATTTCAGAAAGAACTTTCTTGTAAGAAGACTTTCTGTGTGTTCCCGCTTCTTCAGGAGGGAGAAATTCACCGGTATAAAGTTCAGGGAAAAGTTCACCGGGAATAAGGAACATTGCAACGTCTTTTTCACCAAGTTCAGCATAACCTACTTCTGAGTAGATACAAGCCTTGTTTCTCTTTTCTGTTCTGCCGATATCATTGTTGAGAACTTTAAGATATCTTGCAAGGATAAGAACTGTATTGTCAGCAACAATTCTGATGCCCTTTGATTTTATATTAAGAATGGGTTTAATCTCTGTTTCATCTTCAATTGAAAGTGCAATTTTGCCAAGACTTCTTCCGAAGCCTTTCATATATTCTTCACAGTCAATTTCGTTTCTGTACACTTTCTTTATTTCCTTTGCGGAAATCATACCGCCGATAGCACCGTTAAAGAATACTGCGTTTGATTTAGGAACATTTTCTTCTATTTCTTTAATAAGGTATGCAGGGAAATCTGCACTTACCTTTGTTGTTGTTCCCAGAAGTTCAGCGTGAGAAGCAAAGTTCACAACGTAAATGTCGCCTGATTTATCGTTGGGTGCAAAACGGAAACGTGTCAGGTTTTTATCATAAGTAACAGGTGTTCTTACGTCTGCCTGCATATCATCGGTTTCTGTATAACCCATGTAGAGCTTACCGTCTTTTCTG
>JAZOAY010000085.1:0-3763 GCA_045595725.1 Acutalibacteraceae bacterium
CTGCCAACTAAAATTGTAAAACCGTCATCGGAAACAAATTTTTTCGGTGGCAGAGTTTTCTGATTTTTATTTTTTGCATCCTTCTGTTTGTTTTTGACATATCCGTTGTCACTGAGTTCACGGCGGATTTCATTTATTTCGTCTTCTGTGTCTGCACGGCTCAGTTCATCGAGGACAGATTCAACATATTCAAGTTCTTCCTTGTTTTTTTCAATAAGCTCGGTAAGCATTTTTTCTGCTGTTTTTGCTTTTCTGTACTCTTTGAAATATTTCTGAGAATTTGCATTGGGAGAGAGTGCAGGGTCTGCCTTTATGCGGACAATTTTATTTTCATCATAATAATTTTCAATGTCGTAATAGAGAGCGCCCTTTTCCAGTCTGTATAAATTAGCGGAAATAAGTTCAGCATATATTCTCAGAGTTTCTCTGTCGGCACAGTCTTTAAGCTCGGCTGTCTGAAGATTGATTTTTTTTGAAATTCGCTGAATGAGATTGTTGAGTTTTTTGTAAAGGTCGTCAGAACGTTGCTTTGTTCTTTCAAGGCGGTCACGTTCATAGTAAAATCTGTCAAGAAGTGCAGAAAAACTTTCTTCTTTAACACTTTTACGAACACTTCCGTATTGATTTATTTCCATGAAAGCAAAGTCAGCGGGACGTCCGTTTTCATCTTCAACAATGTAAGGTGCGGTTTTGTTATTATTTATTTTTTCCTTAATTTCTTCAATTATAATTTCTAATTTTTTAATTTTATTTTCATCAAGTTCTGAGCAGAATTCATCTGTTTCTGAAACTCTGAAAGCAATCTCACGACTGATAACAGGGGAAATTCCTTCAATTGAGGAAAGCGCGGCAGAAGAAAGATTTTTGTTTTTAAAAGATAAAATTTTGTCACAGATTTTGTCAGAACTTTCCGAAAATAAATCAAGTTTGAATTGTTTCGGAGGAAGGACATAAGTAAGACCCGGCAAAATCTGTCTCACAGAAGAAGTTGAAAGGTCAACTCTTTTGAGGGCATCAATAATAACATTATCGGAATTTATAAGTATGATGTTTGAGTGCTGAGCCATGATTTCAATTACAAGTGAAAGCGAAACTCTGTCGCCGATTTCATTTGTTGCCTCAAAATCCATGAAAAGAATTCTGTCGCTGTCAACCTGTCTGAATCCCGTGATCATTGCACTTGTAAGATGCTTTCTCAGTAACATGCAGAGCATAGGAGGAGTTTTGGGGTTTTCGGGAGCATGAGACGTAAAATGTATACGTGGACTGTTTGCGCGTGCAGAAAGGAGAAGTTTTTTCTGACCGTTTCTTCCACGAAGAACAAGCACCAACTCCTCTTTTGAGGGTTGATGCACTTTTTCAACTCGCATTGAAACTGCTTCTTTTTCAATTTCGTTTTTTATTTGTCTGAGAAAAATTCCGTCAAGTGCCATTTTCAGTTATCCTTTGAATATACTTTTTGAATGGGGTTAGTCTGTGAAAGAACAATAATGTCTGTTTCGGAAAAATTACCGCGGAGTTTACTTGCAAGAATTGAAATTGCAGGATTTTCTGTTTCAAAATGACCTGCAGCAATGAGCGTAAGTCCTTCTTCTTTTGCGTCAAGAAATTCGTGATATTTTGCATCTCCCGTAACGAAAGCGTCAATTTCCATTTCTGCAATTTCATGTGCAAATTCAGCACCGGCACCACCGCACACTGCAACGGTTTCAATTTCTTTACCGCCGTCGCAGAAACGGACGTCTGCACCGAGCTGACGTGAAACAAATTCTGCAAAATCAGTAGCATTAGTAGTGTCTGTGAAACCTACACGAAGCAGACCGTCACAGTCCTGCGTAGAGAGGATTTCAACTTTTGTCAGGTCAAGCAAATCACACAGAATGTCGTTAATACCTCCTGAAGCTGCATCAAAAGGTGTGTGAGTTGCAATGACGCTTATCCCGTTTTCAGCAAGTCTGTATGAAAGAGATGTGTCGAGAAAACTTTTCTGTGCTTTGAAAATTACGGGATGATGAGTAATAATCAGGTCAACTTCAAGAGAAATTGCCTGACTGAGAGTTTCTTCATTCAGGTCAAGGACCACGGCAACTCTGTCAACGCATCTGTCGAAACCGCCAACTAAAAGACCGCTGTTGTCCCACACTTCCTGAGTGGAAAAAGGAGCAATTGTATCAAGGTAATCGTAAAAATCTCTCACCGTTCTCATAAAAACACCCACTTGTAATTTATTATATGTATTATACACTATTATATTTTTTCAGTCAAATTTTTAAATAAAAAATCCTCTTGCTCAGGCAAGAGGATTTTGTTGGAAAAGTTATTCTGCGGGTACGTCTTCAATTGAAATGAGACCGTTGAATACGCCTACGTATGCATGGCCGTTAGGACCGATTGTGATGGGGCCGTAAGAGTTGTTCCAGTTTTTACCGCAACCTGTGAATACTTTATAGAGTGTGTCACCTGTTCTGAAATCAACTGCTGTGAAGTACCATGCAACTGCGTTCTTGGGAATATCTTCATTCTGAACTCTTGTGTAGAGATAGAGGATACCGTTTTCTGTTGACATCTTGGGAACAACTGTTGCAGATGCTTCATTGCTGTGCCATACCTGTTCAAGCTTTGTGCAGTTGTAGTTCATGTCGAATCTTGTAACACCGGGTTCACTTGTGGGATTATTCTCAAGGAAGCCTGCACCTGATTCTGAATAGTTGTTTTCAATGATAAATGAACGTCCGTAAGCTACGATTGAGTTTTCACTTACTGATTTACCTTCTGTGAAGAGAGGCTGCTGGTCAACAACTTCACCTGTTGTACGGTCGTATACAACAATGTTTACTCTGCCGTCAGCGTTGTCTGTAATAGCACAGAGTTTTCTCACGCCTACCTGAACAGCACCTTCGCCGTCCTTGTCATATACGGGAACGTCAAGGAGTGTGGGAGTTGTACCTGAACCCTGATTGATTGCACCGGGTTTAAGAGTTGTTCCTCTGTCGTAAGGAGTTCTCCATGTGTAGATGGGATCGCCTGTAGTTTCGTCGATATCAAAACGATACATTGCTGTATCAGAAACAATGTAGATACCATCATCGCAAACTGCGAATGTGTTCTGAACTTCTTCACCTTCAAGCTTCATAATGTGAACTTTAGGATCAGCTTTTCTTGCTTCTTCGTTCATAGCATCTTCGATGTAACCGATTTCACCGGGACGTGTCATGAACCAGATGTTGCCGTCATAGTCAGGCATTGCATCTGTAAGGTTTGAACCTTCGGGAAGAAGATGGTCAATATCCCATTCGTGTTCAATTTTCCATTCGGGCTTGCCTGAAGATTCGTCTATGTAGTAAATCTGAATTACGTTGTCAGAGTTACCGATGATGGGTTTGTCACCGGGAAGAAGGTGGCAATAAGCACCGCCTGATGTGTCTGAAGAAATAGCACCGAAGTTGAGAGTTTTGATAGCTTCAACTGTTGAAGGACGCTGGGGAAGTCTTGTTTCAGCAAGAATTTCAAGTGTGTCAGCATCAATAAGAAGAAGGCGGAAGCCTACAACGTTACCGCTGATGCACATGATTCTGCCCTGAGAGTCAAACATGAGTGTAGCAACAAGACCGCCGAAAACGTTCATTGAACGTGATTTTACTTCGGGATTTATGCCGAGAGGGCCGCTATAGTCGTATGTACCCGTGTTATATGAGTTGCCGTGCATACCGTTTGTGCCCTCAGGGGCAAGATAAGGGTGCTGAGGCACTTTGACCTTTTCGAG
>JAZOAY010000086.1:0-23227 GCA_045595725.1 Acutalibacteraceae bacterium
ACAAAATTTGCCCCTGCAAACAGCGGAGGGAGGGAATAGAATGAGTCAGGTAAAAGTTAAAGAAAACGAATCACTCGACAGCGCACTCAGAAGATTCAAGAGACAGACTTCAAGAGACGGCGTTATCCAGGAAGTTCGTAAAAGAGAGCACTATGAAAAGCCTTCTGTAAAGAGAAAGAAGAAGTCTGAAGCTGCTCGTAAGCGTAAATTCAAATAATTACTGAAAGGACAAGTGAATAGCTTGTCCTTTTTGTTTTAGGGTGATACAATGAACAGAATAAACAAACTTCTTGAAAAGTTGAAAGATCATGAGGCGTTTCTTATAGAAAGTTCTGAAAACAGAAAATACCTGACTTCTTTTTCATCTTCTGCAGGATTTCTTATTCTGGGGAATAACGGTTCGGCTTTTTTTACTGATTCAAGATATATTGAAGCCGCCACAGAACAGATAAAAGCCTGTCCGGTAAAAATTTATAACGATTTTAAAGATGATATTGCGGAATATATTTTTCAGCATGGTTACAGCAAAATTCATATAGAAGCTGAAAAAACATCTGTTGCAAGGCTTGACTTTCTTTCAAAGAATCTGAAAAATGCAAAAATCTGTTCTGACGGACAGCTTGACAGAAATCTTTCTTCGCTCAGAGAAGTGAAAACGGAAGAAGAAGTCATCAGGATACAGAAAGCACAGCTTATTGCTGAAAAGGCCTTTGAGGAAATTCTGAAATTTATAAGAGTAGGTGTTTCAGAACTTGAAATCGCAGCGAAACTTGAAAACATTATGCGTCTTAACGGTTCAGAGGGTTTTGCATTTGATACAATTGCAATTGCAGGTAAGAATACATCAATGCCTCACGGAGTTCCTACTGATTACAAAGTTTCTCACGGGGATTTTGTTACGATGGATTACGGTGCGGTTTTTGACGGCTACAGAAGTGATATGACAAGAACAGTTGCCGTGGGTGAAGTTACCTCAAAACAAATTGAAATTTACAACACCGTTCTCAAGGCGCAGGAAACATCTCTTTCTGTTCTCAAAGAAGGTGTGAAATGCTCAGATGCCGACAAGGCTGCGCGCGATGTTATAAAAAATGCAGGTTACGGGGAATTTTTCGGTCACTCAACAGGTCATGGTGTGGGGATTGAAATTCATGAATCTCCTAATCTTGCACCCAAATCAAAAGCTGTGTTGAAAACAGGTAATGTGGTGACTGTTGAACCCGGAATTTATATCCCTGATGAATTCGGTGTAAGAATTGAAGATTTTGTTGTAATTACGGAAAACGGTTACAGAAATCTCACATCATCACCAAAAGAATTAATAGTTTTATAAAAAACAAAGATGATAAGGTTATCAGAGCCTTATCATCTTATTTTTATCACCTGCTACGGTGAGTGTATAGTCTATGTTTATCCTTGCGCCTGCCATGTCAAGTTTTGTGAAAGTTTCTGCATATGCTTTGTCGGGTGTGTTGTTTTCATGACTGAGATGCCCTAAAACGAAACGTGTTGTGCCTGTTGAAAGAAGATTTACCGCAGTTTCTGCGCATGCTCCGTTAGAAAGATGTCCGTGGTCTGACATGATGCGTTTTTTTAGTTCAAAAGGGTAGGGGCCGCATCTGAGCATTTCAAGGTCATGGTTTGATTCTAGCAGTACAAGGTCACTTTTCTTGATTCCCTCAAAAACCTCATCGCTCATGTATCCCAGGTCGGTGCAAACTGAAATCTGTCTTTCATCAGGAAGAAAAAATTTATATCCCATACTTTCGGGTGTATCGTGTGAAGTATGAAATGATTTGACTGTTATTCCGCAGACCTCATCTTCGCCATCAATTTCTATGCACCGGCATCCTGCCGGAATACAGTCTTTCGATAAAAGACACTCAAGCGTGGATGCAGATGAAAAAACAGGAACTTTATGTTTTGAAAGAAAGGTTTTCAGACCTTTTACATGGTCGGAATGTTCATGAGTTATGAAAACACCTTTTACGCTTTCAAGGTCTATACCCTGAAAATCACTTGCTTCTTTTAGTTTTTTATAGGAAACACCAACATCAACAAGAACCCCTGCTTCAGCCATTCCCAGGTATGTACTGTTACCGCTTGATGATGAATAAAGAGAACAAAATCTTGCCAAAATTATTCCTCCGAAAATAATCAATCCCACAACGAATTGTGGGATTAAATTGATTGATTAAATTATCCTGCATGAACTGCCGACTGAGGTTCTCTGACTTCAATACGTTTTATATCAGCACCTACGCCCTGAAGCTTTTTAACAACGTCTTCATAGCCTCTGTCGATATATTTAATATCTTCAATCTCAGTCTGTCCCTCTGCACAAAGACCTGCAATAATCATTGCAGCGCCTGCTCTCAGGTCAGTTGCTTTAACCGGAGCACCTTTGAGTTTTTCCACACCTTCAATTACCGCAAGGTTGCCGTTGACCTGAACTTTTGCACCGAAACGGAGAAGCTGTTCAATGTAACGGAAACGGCTGTCCCAAACGCTTTCTGAAATAATGCTTGTCCCGTCAGCCAGAGTCAGAAGAACTGCCATCTGAGGATGCATATCTGTGGGGAAACCGGGATGAGGCATTGTTTTGACATTACATTTTTTAGGTCTCTTATTGCTGATAATTCTGACTGCTTCGTCATATTCTTCAACAATAATACCGCATTCTTCAAGTTTTGAAGTTATAGACTCAAGGTGTTTGGGAATAACATGATTGATAAGCACGTTACCGCCGGCAGCAGCTGCTGCGACCATGTAAGTTCCTGCTTCTATCTGGTCCGGAACAACAGAATAGGTGCAACCATGGAGTTTTTCCACACCTCTGATTTTAATAACATCTGTACCTGCACCTCTGACATCAGCACCCATTGTGTTGAGGAAGTTTGCAAGGTCAACGATATGAGGCTCTTTTGCTGCGTTTTCAATAATAGTAAGACCTCTTGCTTTTACTGCTGCAAGCATAATGTTCATTGTAGCACCGACAGACACAACGTCCATATAAATAGAACTGCCGTACATGTTGCCGTCAACAGATGCATCAACAATTGCATTTTCAATGTTTACTGTACAACCAAGTGCTTCAAAGCCCTTGATGTGCTGGTCGATGGGGCGTACTCCGAAGAAACATCCGCCGGGCATTGCCACTCTTGCTTTTCCGAATTTTCCGAGTAAAGCACCGATAAAGTAGTAAGAAGCTCTCATCTGTTTTGCGTAGTCGTAAGGAACTTCACAACCTGACACAAAACGTGTGTCAATTTCAAGAGTACTTCTGTTTATATATTTTATCTGAGCACCGAGAAGCGCCAATATATCAACCATTAGCTTTACGTCGCTGATGTCGGGTAAATTTTCGATTCTGCAAATATCCTCTGCAAGGATTGCAGCAGGCAAAATTGCAAGGGCAGCATTTTTTGCACCGTTTATATCAATTTCTCCGTAGAGTTCATTTCCGCCGTTAATTACGATTTTTTCCAAGCCTTTTACACTCTCCTTCATATCTGCGTGCTATGTATTGCCACGCAGTAATGTTTTAAAAATCGTGGCTCTATATGTTGTGTGATAAATTTCTGAAAAGTTTACATTTGTAAGACTTTTTCAAAGTCTCGTAACACGCTTGTAGTCGCGCGTAGTTATTATAACACTATATCTCGTAAAAATAAAGACTTTTTTAAAAAATATATTACCAATGTTACTAATTGTAATACGGTTGTAACCAAATTATGGAATTTGTAATGTTTCTGTTTCTTATCAATATTTAGTGTTTGCTGAAAATTTATTTTTTTGCATTTTTACAAATTTTTTTATAAATTTTTTCCATATCCTCGTACATGGGTGCAGTAACTGAAACTTCTCTTCCTGTTACGGGATGAGTGAACGTCATTTTTGCACAATGGAGTGCCTGACGTGAAATTTCTTTATCTTCTTTTCCGTACATGCTGTCACCTGTAAGGGGAGTTCCCATTGATGCAAAATGAACTCTTATCTGATGAGTTCTGCCTGTTTCAAGATGTATTTTCAGCAATGTTCTTTCACCGTCAGTCACTACGGGTGTGTAATGTGTTACGGCTCTGTCGCCATGTTCGCCTGTGGCACGAATTGTTTTCATGGGGTCAGGTCTGTAAATCGGTTTATCTATTGTGCCTGAAGATGTATATTCACCCTCTGCAATTGCAAGATATTCTTTTTCGACACCATTCTCGGAAAGCCTTGATGCAGCATATCCGTTCAATGCCATCATCATAAGTCCGGAAGTACCTTTGTCAAGTCTTCCGACAGCTCTGAAAACTGCAGACTTCCCCCGTGAAAGAAGATATCCTGTAACTATGTTTGCAAGAGTATCACCCTGATGATTGTGTGTGGGATGAACTGCAATGAAAGGGATTTTGTTTACAATAAGGAGGTCTTCATCTTCATATACAACCTGAAGATCACCGTCTTTTGCTTCGGCAGTACTTTCACCCTCGGGAATGTTGACTGTCAGAACGTCTCCTGTATGTATTCTGTCAATTGTTCTTATATGTTCGCTGTTGAGAAGAATACCCTCGGGAAAGGTCTTAAGAGATGCGACAAGTCTTGCCGAGAGTTTTGCCTGACCTCTCAGATACCAAAGGACTTTATCTCCGTCGAATTCGCTTGTAATGGTATAGTCTATTCTTCTCATGAATTTTCACCCTGAACATTATATCACATATGCCATGTAGTAACAAGAAAATATAAAATAATTGGTAGAAATTATCAAAAAAGTATTGCAAAATCATCTCTTTGTGGTATCATTAACATAAACAAAAATGAAATTTTTTCATTCTTGATTTGGAGGTTTTAAAACATGGAAAAGAAATTAAAAGTCGGCATCATTGGTTGTGGCGGTATTGCCAACGGAAAACACATGCCTTCGTTGCAGAAACTTTCAGACAAAGTTGAAATGGTTGCTTTCTGCGATATCATTGAAGAAAAGGCAATTGAGGCTGCTAAAAAATTCGGTACACCCGATGCTAAAGTTTACACGGATTACAAGGAACTTCTCAAAGATGAAACTATTGAAGTTGTTCACGTATGTACTCCAAACCGTTCACACAGCTTTATTACAGTTGACTCTCTTGAAGCGGGTAAACATGTAATGTGTGAAAAACCCATGGCTAAAACTTACGAAGAAGCGAAAAAAATGCTTGAAGCTTCTCAGAGAACAGGTAAAAAGCTTACAATCGGTTATCAGTCCCGTTGCAGATCTGATTCGATTTACCTCAAAGAATGTTGTAAGAATGGTGAACTTGGTGAAATATATTTTGCTAAAGCTCACGCTCTCAGACGCCGTGCAGTTCCTACATGGGGTGTTTTCCTCAACGAATATGAACAGGGTGGCGGTCCTCTTATCGACATCGGAACACATGCACTTGACCTGACCCTTTGGATGATGGATAACTATAAACCCAGAATGGTTGTAGGCACATCTTACAAGAAACTCGGCAAACAGCAAGGTACTGCAAATGCCTGGGGAGACTGGGACCCTGAAAAGTTTACAGTTGAAGATTCTGCATTCGGTTTTGTTGTTATGGAAAATGGTGCTACGATTGTTCTTGAATCAAGCTGGGCACTTAACATCAGAAATCCCATTGAAGCAGCAACAACTCTTTGCGGTACAAAGGGCGGAGCAGATATGCTTGATGATGACCTTAAACTCAACTATGTCAAAAACAACCGTCAGGTTGTTGAAACTCCTGACTTCAATGCAGGCGGTGTAGCTTTCTATGACGGTGCAAAGATGGATCCCTCAGAACTTGAGGCACGTCTCTGGATTGATGCTGTCATCAACGATACAGAAGTCAACACAAAACCTGAACAGGCTCTTGTTGTTACACAGATTCTTGAGGCAATTTATGAATCAGCAAAAACAGGAAAACCTGTTTATCTTGCATAAGGCACAGAAAGGAAGCAGATAAAATGAAACTTGCAGTACAGCTTTACTCACTCAGACATGATTATACAAATGGTGAAGAATTTCTTGAAATTCTCGGTAAAGTAAAAGAACTTGGCTTTGAGGGTGTTGAATTTGCAGGCTTTGCAGGACTTGAGCCTGAAGTTATTAAGGCAAGACTTGATGAACTCGGTCTTGTTGCAGTAGGTTGTCATATGGGTCTTGATGACCTGAAAGCAGACAAACTCGGGGAAACAGTTGAAATTGCAAAAGTTCTCGGCATGAAAAATATCGGCATCGGCGGTGCTCCTCACAGCACAGAGGAAGACGTTCAGATTCTCAACGATGTTTTCGGTTATGCCAACGAAAAATATGCTGATGAAGGTTTAAAATTCTATTATCACAACCATACAGAAGAATACGAAATCAAATTCGGTGACAGATACTGCATGGATGTTATTGCGGACAAAGCATATCTTGAAGTTGATACTTACTGGAGTTTCTGCGGCGGTGCAGATAACTACAAATATATTACAGAAAACAAAGATAAAATCGTTCTTCTCCACATCAAGGATGGTATTGACAGAAAACCCACAGCTCTTGGTGAAGGCAACAACGACCTTATTTCGGTTTTCAAAGCTGCTAAGGACGCGGGCATTGAATGGCTTGTTCTTGAAAATGATGACCCTGTACCCACAGGTATTGAAGACATTACAAGAAGTATGGCTTACTTCAAAGCAAATCTTTAATAAAGAGGTAAATAAAAATGAAACTTGGTGTTTTTACAACGCTTCTCAGCGACAAATCACTTGACGAAGCATTAGCATATTTTAAATCAAAGGGCATTGAGATGGTTGAAATCGGCTGTGGCGGATATCCCGGAAATGCTCATGCAAATCCTGAGATTCTCCTCAATGATGAGAAGGCTTTTGAAGATTTCAAGGCAACTATTGAGAAATACGGTCTTGAGATTAGTGCTCTCAGCTGCCACGGTAACCCTGTTCATCCAAATAAGGAAATTGCTCAGGATTTTGATAACGTTATCCGCAACACAATACTTCTTGCTGAGAAGCTTGGTATTCATCAGATTAATACTTTCTCAGGTTGTCCCGGAGATTGGGAAGGTGCAAAATATCCTAACTGGGTAACTTGTCCCTGGCCGAATGATTTCGGTGAAATTCTTGAATATCAGTGGAATGATGTTCTTATTCCTTATTGGAAAGAAATGGTTGAATTTGCCAAAGCACATGGTGTCAACAAAATTGCTCTTGAACTTCATCCCGGATTCTGTGTTTATAACACAGAAACTCTCCTCAGACTCCGTGAGGCAGTAGGTCCTGAAATCGGTGCAAACTTTGATCCCAGCCATCTTATCTGGCAGGGTATGGAGCCTGTTGCCGCTATCAGAAAACTTGGAGATGCAATTTTCCATTTCCATGCTAAAGATACAAAAATCGACAAATACAATACTGCAGTCAACGGTGTTCTTGATACAAAACCTTATGGTGATGAAATTAACCGTTCATGGATTTTCCGCAGCGTAGGTTACGGTAACGATGCTTCATACTGGAAAGATATTATCAGTAATCTCAGACTTGTAGGCTATGACTACGCTATCAGCATTGAACACGAAGACAGCCTTATGAGTCAGGACGAAGGTCTTTCAAAGGCGGTTGAAATGCTCAAGGGTGTTCTTATTACGCAATCTACAGGAGAAATGTGGTGGGTATAATGCGTGACAAAATCGGTTGGGGTTTAATCGGTTACGGCGGAATGGGTAACTACCATTTTGAAAAACTCAGTCAGCGTGACGACGTAGAAATAATCGGTGAATATGATATCAACCCCGAACGCAATAAAATTGCTGAAAGTAAAGGACTTCATGCATTTTCAAGTGCAGAAGAACTTCTCAGCGACGAAAGAATTGATTTTATTACAATTGCAACACCTAATGAGTTTCACAAGGACTATGCAATACGTGCAATGGAAGCGGGTAAAGGTGTTGTTTCAGAAAAACCTGTCACCATGTCTTCTGAAGAACTTGACGAGATGATTAAATGCTCCGAAAGAACAGGTAAACTTTTTACTGTTCATCAGAACAGACGCTGGGACCCTTGTTACCTTACAGTAAAGAAAATTTACGATGAAAACAAACTGGGACGTATTTTCCGCATTGAGCATAGAGTTCACGGTTCCCGCGGTGTTCCCGGCGACTGGAGAAACAGACAGCCCGGCGGTGGTATGGTTTACGACTGGGGTGTTCATCTTCTCGACCAGATGCTTACAATGATGGCGGGACATAAGATTATTTCCGTTTATGCAACTCTCACTCATATCACAAACGATGAAGTAGATGACGGCTTTACTGCACTTATAAAATTTGACAACGATGTTGAGTGGATTCTTGAAGTCTCAACAAACAACTTCATCAGTCTTCCTTTCTGGTATGTTTTAGGTGAGAACGGTTCTGCTCAGGTTGATGATTGGGACGGAAACGGAAAAATCAATATGGTTACGGACTGGGAAAACAAAGACGCAGTTCCTGTTGTTGCAGGTGTAGGCCTTACTAAGACAATGGCGCCCAGAACAGACGACAGTATTGACGAATATCCCATAGAACCTGTGAAAGGCGATTGGGCTGAGTATTATGATAATATTATTGATGTTCTTAAAGGAAAAGACACACAGATTGTCACACACGCTCAGCAAAGACGTCTGATAAAACTCATTGAAAATATTTTCAGATCAGCAGAACAAAACGAAACGATCAAAGAAATATTTTAAACGAAAGCCTTCAGATTTTTCTGAGGGCTTTTATAGTTGATTACAGTAAAAAGCTGTAGAATGTGAATTTTGTTTTTCAAAAATACTGCTTTTCCTCCTGTGATTTATGTAATAATACATAAAATACGGTTATTTTATTTAGATATAATTGTGCAATACGTTTAAAATGTCAGAAATCTGACATTTTTCATTGACAATGGGGCAAAAAGGGTATATATTATCCACAGAAACTGATGAGGGGGATAATGATGAACGAAAAACATAATTTCAACTTTGTTTATGCTGTAATCCCCGATGATAACGGTACCTTTTATTCCGTATGTTGTTGTGATGAAAACGGGAGAAAAATAAAAACCATTGATGCAGTCGGTGAAAAAGAAGTAACCGAAAAGTTCTGTAAATTTCTTAACGAAGGCAAGGTTCATCCGTGCCATTTTGAAGATATATTTGATGATTATTTTGGCTGATTTACTTGACGGTGGAAAATTTAAAGAATATAATTTGTTTATAAAGAATTTAAAGGAGGCTTTCTAAATGGAATGGTTCAACGAATTTCTTAACAAAGTGGAGTTTATAAGACCGCGTTACATGGTACCGTTTTTTGTGGCGCTTTCACTTTTCTTCTCTTCTCTTTTAGCACCTTTTTCTTCAGAAAAAATTATACATACTTTTACAAAACCTGAAAAATCTGATTTCTCAGGCGAAAAACTTGAGATTACAGGGGATTATGTAATTGTAGTTTCAGAAAATGCAACTCCTGCTGAGAAAAATGCAGCAGAAAAACTCAGAGGTTACCTTGAGGAAATCAGCGGGATTTCTCTTGGGGTTGTATCGGACAGTACACAGGAAACTGCAAGAGAAATCATTATCGGCAAAACAAACCGCGAAGGCACTGATTTTACAATCGACCGCACTAATCTCGGAGATGACGGTGTTGTTATTAAAACTGTGGGTGAAAAAATTATTCTTTCCGGAGCAGAACAAAGAGGTGCAATTTATGCCGTTTATACTTTCCTTGAAGAATACTTTGACTGTCGTTGGTTTACTCACGACCTTACAGTAATTCCGAAAGCAGAGAAACTTGAAATCCCGAAAGTGATTGATTACACTCATGTTCCTTCAATTACTTTCAGAGAAACTGACTGGATAAGTCCTGTAAGAAGCAATGAATATAAGGCCGCAAACAAACTGAATGACGGAGTTTACGGAATGATTTCTGAAGAATACGGTTCTTCGATTACCTATGCCGGTTCATTTGCTCACACGATGGCATGGCTTGTTGATACAGCTCTTATTGAAACAGAACCTGAGATTTTTGCTTACGGCAAAAACAGCTATAAGAGGACAACAGATCAGCTTTGTCTGACAAATCCAAGAACCCTGGAGCTTGCAATTCAGGGTGTGAGAAGATGGCTCAGCGAGAATCCTGGTGCGAAAATTATTTCTGTTACACAGAATGATAATCAGAACTATTGTGTATGCGAAAACTGTAAGAAAGTTGACAGAGAGGAAGGCAGCCAGGCAGGTACAATGCTTCGCTTTGTAAATGCAATTGCGGATAATATCAGAGAAGATTATCCCGATGTTATGGTAGATACATTTGCTTATCAGTATACAAGAAAGCCTCCGAAGATAACCGTTCCGAGAGACAATGTTATTGTACGTCTCTGCTCAATTGAGTGTGGATTTTCCACACCTCTCGATAGCGGAGTTATTCCTGAGAACGAAAAGTTTGTGGAGGATATCAAAAAATGGAGTGAAATCTGTAACAATCTCTTTATCTGGGATTACACTACAAACTACTCTCACTACCTTGCTCCTTTCGGAAATTTTGACATTATTCAGCGTAACATTCAGTTCTTTGCTGAAAACAACGTTATTGGAATTTATGAGGAAGGCAACTATACGGCTGCAGAATCAGACGGTGAATTTGCAGAGCTGAGATGCTATCTCCTTGCAAAGCTTATGTGGGACCCGTACTGCGATATTGACAAACACATGTATGATTTTTGTGAGGCTTATTACGGTAAAGGTGCACAGGGTATTATTGACTTCATAAACTACATTGACGAAAATAACGGCGGCAGAGCGGTAGATATGGAAAACTGGTGGATAACACCAATCCCCAACAGAATTGATTTCAGAAACGGGCTTACAATTTATGCCCCAATTTCAAGTGCTACCGTTTTACGTGCAGATGAAAAAGATGTTGCAGAAATTGATGCAATGTGGAAAACTGCAAAAGACGGTGCAGAAACAGAAGAACAGATTGAAAACGTCCTCAGAAGCGAAATTTGTTGGAGATACTGGAAGGCCTGTAGTTTCAGAGGTGAATTCAGCGACGTTAACAACAGAGCTGCTGAAAATGAAAAATTCTACAATGACCTTGTAAAATTCGGCATCACAAGACTTAATGAAGGTGAAGGCGGATACATTAAAACTGAAAAGGTTGATTTCAACATAGCTCCCAACAGGTGGAAATAAAATTATCTCTGCTATTGAAAACAGGTAACAAAAATGGTATAATAATTTATCATTGGTAAAAAGAGGTATATTTATATGTATGATATTGCCATAATAGGTGCAGGACCTGCAGGCTTAACTGCGGCACTTTACGGTCTGCGTGCAGATAAAAGTGTTATTGTCCTTGAAAAAGGGGCTTTCGGCGGTCAGATAACTTTCTCACCGAAGCTTGAAAATTATCCCGGCACAGGCACTCTCAGCGGCAATGAATTTGCTGAAAAACTTGTTGAACAGGTGCTTGACCAGGGTGCAGACATTGAACCTGAAACAGTACTTTCAATTGATAAAAAAGACAACATTTTTGTTGTAATTACGGAAGACGGAGAATATGAGGCAAAAAGCGTTATCATTGCCACTGGTGCACGTCACAGAATGTTAGGTCTTGAGGATGAAGAAAGGTTTGTAGGCAACGGCATTTCTTTCTGTGCAGTTTGCGACGGTGCCTTCTATAAGGACAGAGAGGTTGCAGTTATCGGCGGAGGCAACTCAGCACTTCAGGAAGCGCTTCTTCTTTCGACTCTCTGCAAAAAGGTGACTGTAGTTCAGAACCTTGGTTTCTTCACAGGTGAAGAAAGGCTTGTCAGAGAACTTGAAAAGAAAGAAAATGTTGAAACAATTCTTTCAACTGTTGTTACGAAATTTGAAGGTGAAGATGAACTTTCTTCAATTGAAATAAAAAATACGGAAACAGAAGAAACAAAAACACTTACTGTTGACGGTGTATTTGTTGCTATAGGGTTGATACCGCAGAACGAACCTTTTGCGGCTCACATAAAACTTGACTCTTACGGCTATGCAGAGTCGGGTGAAGATTGCATGACTGTAACGGAAGGAATTTTCGTTGCAGGAGATTGCAGACAAAAGAAAGTACGTCAGGTTGCTACAGCAGTAGGTGACGGTGCAGTTGCAGCACTTAATGCATGTAGTTACATTGACGAAAAATTTTAAGACAGAGAGGTAAAAAAGATGAAAAAGAAATCAGTTAAAATCCTTGCTCTTCTTCTTTCACTTGTTTTTGTTATGGGTACTGCAGCAATTCCCGTATCAGCAGCAGATGAAGAAGTTCCTGAAGTCAGCAAAATTGAAAAAACATTTTTTGATTTCACAGATGTCCTTGTAAACGGGCTTGTAAGCGTAATTGCAGCAGTTATTCCTGCTCCCCTTGAATGGATTAACGAAGCAGATTATAAGAGTGAATACGTTCCGGAAGGCACAAAAACTTTCCTTAATGAACCTGCAAAAGATGCAAAATGGTCATTAGGTTATGCTCAGGATTCACTCCTTGAAGGACAGAACGTGCTTGATGAAAGTCATTATGTTTCAGGCGGTATCGCAATTTCTCCCAAATATCCCACAGAAATCATTGACGATTCAAAGGTTCGTGCAATCGCAATGAATGACGGTTCAGGCAGAGGTACAGTAGTTTTTGCAGTTCTTGATGCTTACGGACTTTCAAACAAGGATGTACGTGAAATCCGTAACAGAATTGAAAGCTTTGCTAAGAAAAACGATATTGTCAGCGTAAACGTTGCAGTTCTTCATCAGCACAGTGCAGTAGATACATTTGGTATGAACGGCGATATTATAAAGGGTGTATTCCTCAATCCTGCTATCAACCTTATAAACGCTATGTTCAAAAGAGAAGTTTTCAGACCTTTCAACGGTAAAAATGAAATTTACCAGAATAACCTTTTCAACGTAACAGTTGACACAATTGAAACTGCAGTAGCACAGATGGAACCCGGTAAACTTATGTACGGAACAGTTGATGTTTCAGAATATCTCAGAGACAAGCGTCCTCCCTATGCACTTCAGAACACACTCAACCGTTTCCGCTTTGTTCCCGATGATGTGAACAGCGAAGAAACATGGTTCTCAACTTCAGAAATCCATTGTGTAGGTAACGGCGTTCAGGGTACACAGATTACAGCTGACTATCCTTATTATATGGAAAAATATGTAAACGAAAATGCAGGCGCAAACTTCATGCTCCTTATGGGTGCAGAACTTGCAACAGGTCAGAGACACGAACCCTTTGAAAAAGAAATTCCCGAAGGAATGGAAGGATATATGGTTCTCGGTGAAAAACTTGGTGAAAAACTTGCTTCCATCACAGAGGAAAGAGAAATTGCTCCTCTTCTTAACATTACACACAAGGAAGTTAAGTTCAATATCGAAAATCAGATTATTCTCCTTGCTGCAAAAGCATGTCTCTTTGAAAATCAGGCATTAGTAAACAACGGCAATGTACAGGTTGTTTCTGAAATCGGTTATATGGAACTCGGTACAGACATTGCAGTTGCACTTGTTCCCGGTGAAATCGAAGCATCAATTGCTTACGGCGGTGCTCTTGATAAGACAAACTCATGGACAGGTACAGACTGGATTTACGATTCAATGCAGAAGACAGTAGGCGACAGAGAACTTCTTGTTTTCGGTCTCTGCAACGACCAGGTAGGATATATTGTTCCCGCAAATGACTATATGCCTATGCTCTGGGAAGACAGCAAATCAATTGAATTTGTTTCTCTCGGCAGTCAGACAGCAGTTGTTTACATCGGTGCATTCAACGAACTTGTAAAATCTAAATAAAGAACAGAAATAACAGAAAGCCACCTTTAACAGGTGGCTTTTTCATTATAGAAATAATTTTTTGAATTCAGTTTTATACTTCAAAACCTAAATCTTCAATTTCTTCTTTTGCTTTGATTACATCAGCATCATCAACTGAAACTGTTTTTGTTTCAAGGTTTACTTCTGCTTTGATACCTGCACTTTCAAGTGCTTCTGAAATTCTTTTTACACACATGGGGCAATGCATGCCGTCTACTTTGATTTCTGTCATAATTTTTTCTCCTTTGTTTTAAGCCTTAAGGCATTTGATACTACAAAAAGTGAACTGAGACTCATTGCGAGAGCACCTATCATCGGGGAAAGTAAAATTCCAAAAGTCGGGTAAAGCACACCGGCTGCAACAGGTATTGCAAGAGTGTTGTAACAGAATGCCCAGAAAAGGTTTTCCTTGACATTTCTGATTGTGAAACGGCTTAAGCGTATTGCCTTTGCCACATCGTTAATATCGTTTTTCATCAGCACAATTTCCGCAGAGTCAATTGCAATGTCACTTCCGCTGCCGACGGCACATCCGATATCAGCCTGTGTCAGGGCAGGGGCATCATTGATTCCGTCACCCACCATCAGGACAATTTTACCTTCATCCTGATATTTTTTTACAACATCAGCCTTTTCTGTGGGAAGAACTTCAGCCACTATTTCGTCAAAGCCTAATTGGTTGCCGATATAATCGGCTGTTTTTTTGTTGTCTCCCGTAAGAAGAACTGTTTTCAGTCCGGCTTTTTTCAGTTTCTCAATGGCTGAAAAGGCATCTTTTTTTATTGTGTCTGCAACGGCGATAATGCCCAGTAATTTGTCATTTTCCGAAACAAAAACAAGTGTTTTGCCAATTCCCTGTAAAGATGAAATTTTTTCTTTAAAAGAAGAAACTTCAATTCCTTTTTCTTCCATAAGTCGCAGATTTCCTGCCATAATTTTTGCTTCATTTACTGTGCCTGCGATTCCGTAACCCGCAATACTTTCAAAATCCGAAACTTCAACTGCGTTTATACTTTCTTCATTTGCTTTGTCACAAATTGCCTTTGAAATGGGGTGCTGAGACAGCTTCTCAAGGGAAAAGGCATAAGATAAGAGTTTGTCTCTGTCTTGGGTTATAACGTCTGTGACAGCCATTTTTCCCTCTGTGACAGTACCGGTTTTATCAAAAATTACAACATTTGCCTTATGTGTTGTTTCAAGTGCTTCTCCGTTTCTTATGAGAATACCCTTTGAAGCACCGAGACCTGTTCCTACAATAATTGCGGTAGGTGTTGCAAGTCCCATGGCACAGGGACAACCTATTACAAGAACAGAAGTGAAAATCTTAAGAGCAAAAGAAATGTCACCTTTTATAATAAGCCATATAATTCCTGCAACAAGACCGATTGAGATGAGACAGGGGACAAAAACTCCGGCAACTTTATCTGCCGTGCCTGCAATGGGGGCTTTTTTGTTCTGAGCATCTTCTACAAATTTAATGATTTTTGCGAGAGTTGTATCGTCTCCCGTATGAGTTACTCTTACAAAAAATGCACCGCCAAGGCAAAGACTGCCTCCGATAACAGTGCTTCCTTCTCTTTTTTCAACGGGAAGACTTTCTCCTGTCAGCATTGATTCATCGGCAGTACCATGTCCCTCTGTGATAATTCCGTCAAGAGGAATTTTTTCACCGTGTCTGACAAGTACGGTGTCACCTGTTTTTATCATGGAAAGAGGAACTTCCCATTGACCGTTTTCATCAACCAGAATTGCCGTATCGGGGGAGAGTGACATGAGGGAAGTTATTGCACTTTTCGTTTTTTCTTTATTTCTTTCTTCCAGATATTTTCCTACCGATACAAGAGCCACCACAACGGCAGAGGACTCAAAATACAGGTTGTGTACTGCATGGGGATTATCCTGAATGAGAAAAGTCTGCACGATGCTGAAAACTAAAGATGCAGTTGAACTGAGTGCTACCAAAGAATCCATGTTAGGGTTAAGATGAAAAAGAGAAGAAAATCCGTTTATAAAAAACTTTCTTCCGAGAATTAAAACAGGGATTGTCAGCAACAACTGAACAAGTGCAAAGTTCATAGGGTGAGTTTCCATGGAAATAATATCGGGTAAAGGAATTGACGTAAAAATCATTTGTCCCATGGAGAAAATAAGCAGAAGTCCCGCAAAAATAATTGAAAAAACAAGAGAGATTTTTTCTTTTTTTACCTTGTTTTCTTCTGCAGGTTCTGTTTTTTGTTTTTCTTCTGTTTTTAATGTGGCTGAAAAACCGGCTTTTTTGATTTTAGCGATAATGTCTTCAGATGAGGTTTGTGTTTCATCATAGCTTATAGTCAATCTGTTAAGAGGGAGATTGACATTGCTTTCTGCAACTCCGGGTAATTTTCTTGTTACTCTTTCAACTGAAGAAGAACATGCCGCACAGTGCATGCCCTCTATTAAATAAATTTCTTCTTTCATGTTAACCTGCCTTAACTGTATCTGTAATAAAGCGTCTTACTCCGAATTTATATAGTTCCTCAATATCTTTCAGAGTTTCTGTACCGTAACAGAGGTATGCCACTTCCGCTATATTCATTTTTTCTATATAAACCAATGAATTTTTTGATTTGGCATTAAAACAGATTGATATGTTGCTTTCTTTTCTACACAATTCAATTGTTTCGTCTGTGACACCGTCAACCTGATAAATGAGACCTACGTCGGGGTTCTGTTTTCTTATGTACTGAAGCTCTTTGATATCGTCTGAAGCGTAAGCATAGACAGAAATACCTCGTTCTGCAAATTCACCCATCAGTTCTTTGATTGCTTTCTTATTGAAGTCATGAAGATAAATAACAGGTGAAATTCCGTTGTTGTAAGCATGCTCTGCTGTATCGTAAACAAGTTCAATTACAGGATTTTCAAGAGGTTTGAAGTTTTTGATGTTAAAGTTTAGCAGGTCGAAGTAATTGTAGTCTCCCACATTACCTTTTCCGTTGGTGACGGCAGAAATATCTGCATCTGCAAGAGAAACATATTTTTTATCTCTTGTAAGACGGGCATCAATTTTTATTGATGTGAACTGTTTTGTCATAAGGTCATCAATGGCATAAGATGTATTTTTTGGTATTTCTGTTCCGTTACCTCCATCTGCAATTATAATAGTGTCTTCTAGGTTTATTATGGAAGAGTTCGGCAAAATTTCTTTGTATTTTATTTCTTTGACTGCCTTGATACTGCAAAGTACGGCAACAATAATACAGGCAAGTATAAGTATAATTGCAGGGATATGTTTTTTTTCAATTTTTAACGTCCTCATTTTTAATCAGTCCCGAAAATTAAATTTGTTTTCTGAAAAACCCCGGGTTTTCTTTAAACCCGCAAATGGAATAAAGAGAGTATTTTTCAGCAGTAATGTTTTTATCATAAAGTGTAATTTCCTTACACTCGTTTTCCATACTGACGGCAATTGCACGTGAAAGTATTGCACAAAGAATTTCTGCGTCATTGTCTTCTGCTTTCAGGTCGTTTATTACAGCTGAAGGCAAAAGATTATTTTCAAACCTGTGTTCAATTTTCAGAGAAATGAAAGCACTCACAATACCGTTTCTTTCTCCTACAAGAATGTTTCGTGAATAATCAGAGAGCATATTTTTGAAAATTTCACGTTTTTCTCTTCCGAAAGGAGAATGAGGATAATCTTTCTTTGTGTTGTAGAGACCTGCGATTGCTTGTAAATCTTTTTCTTCTGCTTTTCTTACAATAAATTTCATTATTTACCATCCTTTCATTTTAATAAGTGGTTACTTAGATATATGAAAGGATGTCCCGATATATTACTTCGGCTTTTTAATTGTTCTGTTAATAATGATTGCAATGGCGGCACCGATTGTTGTTCCGAAAGTTCTGTTGACGGCTGCAACAAGAGGTCGTGCAAAATCAATGCCGATTATAATCAAAAGAAAAGTGATAACGCTGATAGAAGAAGCTTCTTTTTTGCCGATGGCATTGCAAAGCCATATCAGGAAAATAACACCGAAAACGCAGAAGAAAATATCACCACGTGATGAGAAAAACTCTGAGTTGATAAGGCTCAGAATTACTGAAGCAACACCGCCCAGAACAGAACCGATAATACGGCTGATGCCGAATTTTACGGAGTTTTCAATTGTGTCCTGCATACAGATAACAGCTGCGATACAGGCAAAACTGGGTGAAGTTCCGAAAAGATAATCGTGAGTAAAGGAGATAATAGCGTTTTCGGAAAAACGCACGTCGAGATAGTAAAATAATTTGTAAATTAGAAGGCAGATAAGAACACAAATTGCAGTTTTTATTGTTCTCATGCCCACGGGAAATCGTATTTTCAATATAATCACCGAAAATATTATCCCCGTTTATTTTATAATAATAAGGTTTATTTGTCAATTTCTATCATATAAAATGCCTTGCACCGTGCGAGAGTTTCTCTGGCTTCATTGTAAACAATTGTTGCATAACCGCGAGGGTCTGAATTTACTCCGTATGCGTCAATGCCAAGCTTTCTTGCAATGTAAACTGAACGGTAGATATGGTATTTCTGAGTTACGATAACGCAGTCTGAAAATTTAAATTCGTTTTTAAGATTTTCCATGGAAGTGTAGGTATTAAGTCCTGCAGGGTCTGAAAGAATATCCTTTTCATGTACACCGTATTCTGCGGCAACACCTTTCATTGCGGTAATTTCATCATATTCAAGAGGCTCTCTTGAATCACCGCTGAGGAGAAGTTTTTTTCCTGCACCTTTCCTGAAAATTTGCGATGCAATCTGCACTCTGTCATAAAGCTGATGACAGGGAGTTTTGTCAGGGAGCACTTGTGCTCCCAATGCAATTACACAATCCTTGTTCAGGTTTTCCGCTTCCTCGGGAGTAATAACATAAGGCTTTGCATACTCAATTATGTAAATGTTTATACCTGCCACGGTACCTACACCGAGGAGGAAAATGCATAACAAAGAGAGAACAAAAATTTTAAGTTTCTTTTTCATGATATTTTACCTTAAATGATTTTGCCCCGAAAAAATCGGGGCATTCTGAATTATTTGATATTGATTTTTTTCTTCATAAGATAGTTTGTACCGATAAACATTCCTACAGCACATACAAACTGGAAGATGATACCTGCAAGACCGATAAGTGTTCCTGCGGTGCCATACATCGCTTCAGTTACAAGCTTTACTTTTCCGCTTGTGATGAAAAGTGAAAGAGGACAGTACTGAGTAAGCTGAATGAAGATGTAGAACATTGCAACAAAAATTCCTATGAAAAGAAGGAAACCGCTTGCGTTACCTATCTGATTGAACGGCTTGATGTTTGAAAGAGTCATAGCAAAGAAAATCTGTGAAACTATGACGAGAATTTCAAAGAAGAATGCCGCAATAATAACAACGATAACCTTTACGAGAACTGCCTTATCGGGAAGGGTGTCTATCATATCGTAAAGAAGTTCAAGCTGTTCAAGAATTGCCGGGTCCATTTTACCGAAGAAATATTTGATAACGAAAACGTAAATGCCGATGTACATTGCAAAGCCAAGAGTAATCCATGAGAAAGAAACAACTGCTTTTGAGAAAAGCATGTCACGGCTTTTTACCGGGAGGGTATAACTGAGATAACCCTGGTTTGAATAAAGTGACTCGTTGAAATAAGTCAGTATTTTGAATACGGGAATAATAAGAACTGCAAAACTGAGGATGAGGAGAGCGACCGTTCCGATACCCTGAATAATAGCAAGGCTTTCAAAAGCGTAGGAAAGTGCGGTGAAAACACCGATTGCAATTGCAATGAGATAAATTCCAAGCAGTGAATGTGCACTTGCTTTAAAATCGTTTTTAATTAACTTCCCAAGCAAAGTGGAACACCTCCTTGAATACTTCTTCAACACTTTTACCTTCTGCTCTTATAGTTGAGGTGTCTTCATCGAAAAGAACCTGTCCTTTACCAATCATCAGTACATGGTCGAAAATTCTTTCAACATCGTGAATAAGGTGGGTTGAAAGAAGAACTGTTGAATTTTTGGAATAGTTGTTCATGATTGTGTCAAGAATAAAACTTCTTGCAGCAGGGTCAACACCGCCGAGAGGTTCGTCAAGAATGTAGAGTTTTGCATTTCTGCTCATAACGAGAAGAAGCTGAAGCTTTTCCTGCATACCTTTTGACATGGTTTTAGCTTTCTGTTTCATGGGGAGATTGAAATGCTTCATCATTCTGAGTGCCTTTTCTTTGTCGAAATCTGCAAAGAAATCGTCAAAGTAATTAATTGCATCAATGGGACGCATCCAATCTGCAAGATATGTTTTTTCAGGAAGGTAAGCTACCATGCTTTTGCTTTCAACACCGGGTGTGTAGCCTCCTACCTTTACTTCGCCTGAATAGTCGTTAATAAGACCTGTAAGAATTTTGATAAGTGAAGTTTTGCCGCAGCCGTTAGGTCCTAAAAGACCAATAATCTGACCGGGCTTCAGAGTCACGGAAACACCGTTCAGAACCTGATTTTTACCGTAGGATTTGTAAAGGTTCTTTACGTCTATGACAGGGGCGGAATAAATCTCGTCCATTTCGATAATCGAAGCCAACTTCAGTCCTCCTTAAATGTAATAATTAATTATCCCACAAAAAGTTGTTTGTGTCAATAAAATAAAATGAAATATCTGTAAATTATGTTTTGTCAATATGTTGACAAAACATAATTTAGTGCAGAATGCAAAATGCAAAACGCAAAGTGTCGGGTCTGCGACGCTTTTTCATATAATAATTCATTAATTTTTCTCTGCAGAAAAACAGGACGGTAAACCGTCCTGTCGAAGTTATTTGATTATACTGCGGGTGTGGGATTTGATGTGAAACCGCTGAAAAGGTCTGTTATTGTTTTGATAATTAAATCAAAGAAATCTCTTACAGCCTGAATTGCAGCTTCAATTGCTACACCCCAGTCCATACCTTCAAGAGGATTGCTTGCTGAGGGCTTATCTTCCTCAGGTTTTCCCTGTACTTCAGAATCTCCGCTTTCGCCGTCACCGTATTTGTCGATGAAATCCTGAAGTGTATCACCGAGACCGTCTGAAAGAAGCCATACAACAGCTTCCTTGAAAACTTCTTCGGGAACGAAACTAACTATAAGGCTGATGATAGGGTTGTCTATGTACTCGGCAATATCACCGTCATAAACTTTTGTAAGGAATTCTGCGATTTTTTCAGCCTGGTCCTTATCGAGAGTGAGAATGTTGTCTGTTCCTGAAATTTCAAGAGCTTTGTCAAGTACCCACTGTGCAGCCTGCTGAAGAACAGGGTTGTCACCTGCAATCTGTTCAACGAGAAGCTTTTCGATTTCTTCACCAAGTTTTTCTCTTGCTTCGCTGTTAAGGCTGCTTGCAACTTTAACTGCTTCAAGGAGAATTGATGTGATGCTGTCTTCTGAAACTTCGGGAGTTTCATCTGCGGCAAGTGCAACTGTTGTCATGGTAAAACACATAACAACTGCAAGTAAAATTGAAATAATTTTTTTCATAGTTTTCTAACCACCTTTCTTTTGTGTTATGAGTATACAATAAAATTTCCGAAAAATCAATGTAATAAAATTAAGAATTTTTAAATATCTTTATTTGAGAGGTGATTAAGCTTGTTTACCTGCCTTGAAATATTGCCTGAAAATGAAAATATTTTTGCGAAATTATATGAAAAAATCAGACCTCCTTTGCCTGAAAGAGAGTTTGTTCAGATTAGTGGCGGTACTCCTTTCCTGAGACTTAAGGTAAGGGAAAACCATATTGACTGGAGAAAAATTTCCGCATCTCTTACGGGAGAGGAGAGGAAAATACTTACTTGTCTGTCTGTTCCCGAAAATATGGGACTGATATTGTGCAGACCTCAGGCTCTTGGTCTTAATATGATGCTTGAAACTTTTATTTCTCTTGCGGAGGAAGTGAAAAATCCGCGGAAAATTTCCGTTTCCGTTTATGACAGAAAAGGCTCACTTCTTAAAACTCTCAAAAAACTTGTCCCTCATGTGAGAAATATTTCAGTTTATACGGAAAAAATAAGGGAATATTTTTATCTGTCTTCGGAAATTATGGAAGAATGGGGGATGTGTGTAAAAATAAATGAATATAATTCTCATGCTTTTCCCGAAAAAATTATAATCGGTGATGAATACAGCAGGGATATGAATAAAGCAGACCTGGTTTTTCTGGGTGACAAATCGGTTGTTTCTTACAACACGGTTACAGGTAACGGTTTTAATTTTGAAAACGAATATAAAGTCCTGAAAGGGAATAACGTTGATAATTTTCTTTTTGCTTCTTCACTTTATGAATATAACGGTGCATCTTTTTTTTGTGAGAGAGAATTTACGTCCTTCTGTCTTGCAGGAAAAGAAATAAAGAAAAGTGCTCTCAAAGAACGTCTCGGTGCTTTATAGAATAAGGAAATACTTGACAATAAGCGTTTTTATGGTATAATAGTGACGTATGCATTCTAATTAAAATGAAATATTATGACTTGTATGAAAAACAGGTCTGTTCAGGAGGATTTAAAGATTATGGCAGAAGAAATATTGCTGACCAAAGAAGGCTATGACAAACTTAATGCGGAACTTAACGAACTTAAAACAAAAGGCCGTGACGACATAGCCGAAAAAATCAAGGTTGCTCTTTCTTACGGTGACTTGTCAGAAAACAGCGAATATGACGAGGCTAAGAACGAACAGGGTAAAATGGAACACCGCATCAATGAAATTGAGGAAACTCTCAAAAATGCAAGAATCATTGATGAAAGCGAAATTTCAAACGAAACAGTTCAGGTTGGTTCAAAAGTTAAAGTCAAGGATATTGAATTTGATGAAATCGTTGAATACAAAATTCTTGGTGAAAAAGAATCAGACCCCGAAAACGGTATCATTTCAGCATATTCTCCCATCGGTGCAGGTCTTGTAGGTCACAAAATCGGTGAAACAGTGAACATTGAAGTTCCCATGGGTATTTTTGCTTACGAAATTCTTGAAATTTCAAAATAAAAAGAATATTTACAAGGGCGAAGAATGGCTTCGCCCTTGTTTCCGTATTATAAATGAAAGGATTTGACGAAAAATGAGTGAAGAAATCAAGACAAATGCAGTCGAAGAGGAACAGCTCGACATAAGCGAACAGAGAAGAATCCGTCTTGAAAAGCTTGAAGCTTTGCAGCAGGCAGGTAAAGACCCTTTTGAAATCACAACTGCAAAACAGACAATTACTGCAAAAGAAATCGTTGACAATTTCGACACTATCGAGGGCAACGAAGTATATATCTGCGGCAGAATCATGACATGGAGAGATATGGGTAAAGCAAACTTTATCGACATCCATGACCGTTCAGGCAGAATGCA
>JAZOAY010000087.1:0-4817 GCA_045595725.1 Acutalibacteraceae bacterium
CACGGGAAGCGCCTACTGGGTGTTAAGCCTTTGGGACTTCCGGCTCGGAAGTGATAGGATTTTCTACTGCATTTTATCGGGATTTCACCATTCCCCGACTCTCTGTGAAACTGACTTGTAGATTCCGTCTTCGTCGTAGCCTTTATATGTTTCGAAGTCAAACAACCTCTATGCACTGACGTAGCATACACGGGTCACCCTACACACTTTCGCTTCAGGCTTCCTGCTCAGAAGGGAGAGGAACAAGCTCTGTATTTACCGATTCACACCACACACCGGCTCTCTGAAAAATACTTGTCTTGACCATTCTTCGTCATCGCTTTGACATATTCAATTTTCTACATTTTACTCCTTTAAAGCGATGATGTCAATGACAATCCGCACAAAATTCAGTAAAAATTTTTAGTTAATATTTATTCAACATAAACAAATAAAAATACAGTTTTTCTCATAAAAATTTTGCATAATTAATGTAATATATTTATACTTAAACACTCAGCCACAAAAAACTTACAACAGCCGACTTGCTTGAAAAATTCAAAATTTCCGCATGTCAGGAACTGAATAATGACAGAATTTTATTTTCTGAAGCAAAACAAGTTATAATAAAAGTTAGGATTTTTTTAATATATAGTTTTTCTGCGCAATGCACGTTTATATTGGGAAAATGGCTTCGAATTTTCGTGCGCTTTAGAACGTGACTTAAGAGAAAGATCCGTGTATAATTTTGGTAGTAAGAATAAAGAACAGTGGTTAGGAAGTCTGATTGAAGTCAGCGGGTAACTGATTACCGTGACAACAAAATTCAGGTAATTCATAAAAAACTGACAGATTGTTTTGAAGTCTGTCAGTTTTTTTATTATAATTCTTTTTGAATATTGAATAGTTGTGCTAAAAGTGCTATAATCTACAAAATTTTCAAGTAGGAGAGTTATTATGAAATACATAAAGAAACCGATTTCTATGCTTTTGGCGTTGTTAATTGCTTTTTCTGCGATTGTTGTTTCTGTAAGTGCCGAAACAGTTGATTCAGAAATTATTGATTCTGAAATAGTTGAAACTGAACCTCCTCTCGAAAATGTTCCTGAATATGAAGAAGAACCTGCGAATGACGGTAAGCCGGTTAATGCAATGACCAGAATTAACGGTATATTAAAGGCTTTTTCAGGGATATTACGAATGATAACAGGTACATGGATGTTTTCCGGTGAAAATATGCATATTGAGGTTGATGAATTTTTAACAGATGTAAGTGAATATATTACGCTTAACAGCGACCTTGATTTCCTTGCTATCCTCGGTGAAATTCCCAGAACAAATCAGGTCATTGATTTAGTTACGACTACATTTCAGATTGATACATCCGAATTCAGAACCCAGATGTATGCTCAGAGAGATATATATTTTGACGAAGGCAATACAGCAATGGGTATTATTTACGGCTTTATAGGGCTTTATTTCAGCGTTATCCAAAAATGTGAGATTTATTCTCAGCCTCGTGATGGTAGTCCCGAAATATATGAGGTTTATATCCGACTTACTTATAAAGACGGCGGTCAGGAAGTTTTCTTCCCGGGTCTTCTTATCAACACGGTTACAGGTGAATGCTCAAATGTTGACGATAACGGAATAGTCGGTATCGGTTTCAATTTCAACCTTTCTGAAATGCTTGTATATGCAACCATTAACTGCTGGATGCGAGATTTCGGCTTCTGTTATTTATATGATGTGATTGCCAATGCAATGCCGGTATTTTTTAAATACGATACCCGCAGATTCAAGTTTGAATATAACGACCTTGAATATATGATTCAGATATGGAAAGGTAATTATACTATTTCAAATGGCGGTGAGGTTGGTGTTTATTGCCGTGACAAATCAAAAAGCGGAACATATTATGACTGTGCAAACGATGAACAGATGCTGCAGATGTCAATGCAGATTCTTTATGGTGACAAAGTCCTTGTCAATAAACCGCTTCAGCTTCATTGGTGGGTTAACGGCTTTAATCTCGGAAAAAAACTGTATAGTCCCGAAAGTCTTACGATGAAATTCTCAGTTGTTATGACTGATGAAGAAATGCTGGAAGCTTTCTGTGAAGCAATTGATAATAATTATAAACACGATGTGACATATACTGTTGACGGACTGACTGTAAACGCAATATGGTAAAAACGTGTTTTGTACAAGTTTTCTATAGGTAGTCTGTAGCGGAATTTTCATTAACAATCAATTTGTTTAATCAGATTTTAAGAGCGTAAACATTATAAAATTAACATTCAGAGTTCAAGAACAGTCCATGGATTTCATGGGCTGTTTCTGCACTTTCTACGGTTGTTTCTTAAAAAGTTGCTTGTATACGAATAGAATTTTCATATTGTCAGGCAAAATAATTTTTTATTTACATTTTTTAAATTTATGATACAATAGACCTATAATGTACAGTTTTTAATTGTCGAAAAGGAGATGATCTTATGGACAAAACACCGCTTGAACGTGCAAAGGAATTACTTTCCTACCTTTCTCTTGAAGAAAAGGTCTGTCAGCTTTCCTGTCAGATGTTATACCCTATACGTGAGGATTATGAGGAACGTAGAATGTATCAGTTCGGTAATTTCCGTAACCCGGGTCATTTCTTACACGAACACAGGGGAGAGCCTGTTTCTCCCGGGGAAGTTACAGATGCTATAAACCGTGATATAGAAAAAAGTATGAAATGCAACTCAAAATCCATACCTCCCATTGAACATGCGGAGGCACTTCACGGTGCACAATGGGGTATGGCAACATGTTTTCCTCAACCTATAGGCATGGCTTCAATGTTTGACCGTGTTCTTGTCGAAAAAATTGCTGATGTTATCGGTAAGGAATGTGCGGTGGTAGGTGTAAGACAGGCACTTACTCCTGTTGTTAATGTTGTGCGTGACTGCCGTTGGGGCAGAACAATCGAAAGCTTCGGTGAAGATGTTCTTATAAATTCCGATATGGGTGTTGCGATTTGTAAAGGTCTTCAGAAAAACGGTGTTATTGCAACTCCAAAGCATTATGCAGATAACTATTCTTACGGTGGCAGAGATTCCAACGTTTCCGATACAAGTGAACGCACTATGCGTGAGGTATATCTGAAACCTTTTGAAAAGTGTATCAAAGAGGGCGGAGCTATGTCTATTATGGCTGCCTATAACAGCTGGGAAGGTATCCCATGTACTTGCAATGAAAAGCTGCTTAATGATATTCTCCGTGATGAATGGGGCTTTGACGGCTTTGTTGTGTCGGACTATAACTCTGTTGAAGGTGTCTGGGAAAGACATCAATTGTATGACACAGAATGGAAAGCTCAGGCGGAAAGCCTTAAAGCAGGTATGGATGTTGACTTGCCTCAGAATTCCTATGACGACCTTATGATTGCATATAATGAAGGCTGGATTACAGAAGCGGATATTGATAAGGCACTTTTGCGTGTGCTGAAAGCCAAATTCAGTATAGGTCTTATGGATAAGCCTTTTGGTAACAGAGATGAGGCAGAAAAGCTTGTAAGATGTGAAGAACATAAAAAGCTCGCTCTTGAAACTGCAAGAAGGTCAATGGTTCTTCTCAAAAATGAAGGTGTTCTGCCTTTTGACAAAAAAGAAATTAAAAAACTTGCAGTATTCGGTATGGGTGCTGATGTTTTCCCTGTAGGTGAAAATTATTCAGGTCCGTATGAAGTAAAATGGACGGCAGAAGATGCAAAGACGCCTTTGCAGTATCTGAGAGAATATCTTGACGGTTTTGCTGAGGTTGTTTTTGCTGATGATGATTGTATTGAAAAGGTAGCATCTGAATGTGATGCTGCAATATATATGACCGCTCTTGTTGAAGGAGAAGGTCTTGACCGTTCAGATATTCGTTTGCCCGGTGTAACACGTAAGGCACAGGAAGACAACAGCGGTGTTATTGTAGGCAAAATTGAATTTGATGTAAAAACTGATCAGGAAGACAGTATAAGAAGAATGACAAAAGCGAATTCCAATTCAGCAGTTGTGCTTCTTAACGGCTCTCCCATAGACATGACAGCATGGCTTGATACATGCGGTGCGGTGCTTGAAGCATGGTTTCCGGGAGAACAGGGTGCACAGGCAATATGTGAACTTCTCTTCGGCGAAATCAGTCCGAGCGGTAAACTTCCTATAACTTTCCCGAAAACCGTGGGTCAGGTTCCTCTTTTCTATTCAATGAAGCCCTCAGGCAGAAACTACGGATATATTGAAAATGACGGTTCACCTCTGTATCCCTTTGGTTATGGCCTGAGTTATACCACTTTCAAACTCGATAATTACGAATGTGTCAATAACGGTGACAGTCTGAACATAAAGATGAGCGTAGAAAATACAGGTGAATATGACGGTGCAGAAGTTATACAGATTTATCTGACGGGTATAAACTGCGACGTTGTAATGCCACTTAAAGAACTCAAAGCTTACAAACGTGTTGAACTTAAAAAAGGTGAAAAGGCAGAACTTGATATCCTTATTCCCAATGAGGCATTCTGCTATTATGACCGCCGTATGAATCTTGGTATGCACAGGGGAGATTATACGGTTTCTGTGGGTACTTCATGCACAGATATACATAAAACATTTGAGGTTAAAGTGCGTAACGGAAGGCTGATATAATGCTTAAAACCCACATTGAAAACATTCACGGAAAGCCTTTTATTTCAGTTGACGGCAAAATACAGTCCCCCTTTGCTTATACAACTTATTTTGAAGAAAAAGGTGAGTTCTCCGATTTTATAAAGTGCGGTTACAGGATGTTTTTTGTAAACGTTTCCTTTA
>JAZOAY010000088.1:0-15673 GCA_045595725.1 Acutalibacteraceae bacterium
TATACTGTCTTGAATTTACATAAACTCCGTTAGAGGAGAAATTTGTCATTTTCCATTTTCCGTCAACGAATGAAAGTTCTACATGTTTTCTTGAAACTGTAGGAAGATTGAGAAAAACGTCTGAGTCTTTTCCTCTGCCTATTGTGAAAAATGTTCCGTCAAGGCGGAATTTTTTTCCGTTTGACATGCTTATAAGTTCATATTCAGGGATTTTTTCACCTTTTGGCCTGTCACCGAAATCGGGAGCAGAGAAAATATATGATGCTTCACCGAATGTAATCTTGTCTCCGTCTGAGAGTTTTTCTTTTTTCTTTATTTTCTGACCGTTAAGGATAATTCCTGTTTTTGAACCTGTATCAAAAATCATCCACGTGTTTTTTCTTCGTGACACAACGCTGTGAAATCTTGAAACCGTAGGATAGTTAAGTACAATATCGCACGAGGGACTTCTGCCGATTGAAGTTTCCCAATAATGAAGAGGTACTGCTTCACCTGATTTTGAATTTACAAGAAAAGCAACGGTTTTTGTTTTTGGTCTTTTGAAAAAAAGCGAAAGAACACATCCTGCAATTATAACAAAACCCAGCACAGGAAAAATAAAACGCACATATTCTTCAAACAATCCTGTCAAGACGCATTCCTCCCCTATTATATATTTACATTTAATTATATAATATCAGATGAAAAAGGTCAACCGAATTCAATTTCTTTTTACATCTTTTCAATAAAATCTTGATATAAGGTTAATTTTATTCTATAATATATTTATCAACAAAAAGGAGATTATTAAAATGAGTGTTGAAAAAGTTCTTTACGGTACAACTTCAAGAGGTGAAGATGTATACAAGTATATTATCACAAATAAAAACGGATTGATAGCGGAAGTTATTTCCTACGGTGCAACGCTTGACAAACTTTATGTCCCCGACAGAGAAAATGTGCTTGACGATATTCTTATCGGCTTTGATGATATTGCAGGTCATGAAATACGTTCGGACTATCAGGGAATGACCGTTGGCAGATATGCAAACAGAATCTGCAAAGGTAAATTCACAATTGACGGTGTGGAATATGAAGTCACTCACAACGAGGGTGAAACTTGTCTTCACGGCGGCGGAGAATTTTCTCATTCCGTATGGAAAGGAATTATCCTTGACGATAACAAGGTTGAATTTTCTTTCTTCAGTCCCGATGGGTCAAACGGTTTCCCCGGAAACATGAATGTTACGGTCACATATACCCTTGACGACAAAAACGCTCTTTCAATTGAATACAGCGGTGTAAGTGACAAAAAGACAATCATGAACTTTACAAATCACGCTTATTTCAATCTTGGCGGTTTTGATTCAGGCTCAATCTGCGACCACGAGCTTTACATTGATGCTGATTACTTTACCCCAATGGATAAGGACTCAATTCCCACAGGTGAACTGAGATGCGTTGAAGGCACTCCTTTTGATTTCAGAACACCCAAGAAAATCGGTCTTAACATCCATGATGACTACGAACAGTTAAACCTTGCACGAGGATATGACCACAACTTCTGTCTTAACAAAAAGGATGACAAATCCGCAAATGTTATAGCGTACGATGAAAAGTCAGGCAGAGTAATGGAAATGTTTACAGACCTTCCCGGTGTTCAGCTTTACTGCGGTAACTTCCTTGACGGAATTGACGGAAAAGAAGGTACAAAGATGAACCAGCATGCAGGCTTCTGCCTTGAAACTCAGGTGTACCCCGACAGCCCCAATCAGAAAAATTTCCCCAATTGCATTTATGATGCAGGAGAAGAATATAAAACAAAGACAGTTTATAAGTTTTCGGTGAAATAAAACTTTTAAAGTTTTGGTCGAACTTTTTCAAAAGTTCGTGGGGATTGAAGGGGCAAAGCCCCTCATCGCACTCCGCAGAGTGCGAAAATCTTTTACGTACAAAAGCGCAGGAGGGTAGAAAAACAGTCCTGTGTGACTGTTTTTTCGTAGGGAACCCTCGCCGGGGGTTCCCTAACTCTTAATCAAGTTGTTTAAAATAATGCATTGTTTTAGTTTTTGACGCAAAAAAGCAGAGTTGATTTTTAAAATTCAACTCTGCTTTTATTATGTTCATCCGTTCATTCTGTTCATTGCTTCATCAATTTTACCGTCAAGCATGAGAGGTAAATTCTTACACACTTTTTCGGCAACATCGTGAAGGGTTTTCAGTTCATCATTCGTAAATCGTGACAACACCCAATCTGCTAAACCCTCCCACTCTGCAGGTTTCTTGCCGACACCTACTTTTATTCGGGGAAAATTATCGCTGTTCATGTGATAAATAATACTTTTGATTCCGTTGTGTCCGCCGTCAGAACCTTTTCTTCTGACTCGGATTTTCCCCACATCAAGGGAAATGTCATCATAAATAACAATTACGTTTTCAGGGGGAATTTTATAAAACTGTGCTGCATCTCTCACCGCTTCACCGCTGTTGTTCATAAATGTCTGAGGCTTCATAATAAGACATCTGTGACCTTTTATTTCAACATCAGCAAGAAGTGATTTATACTTCAGTTTGTTTATTTTAAAATCAAGTTTGTCTGCAAGGAAATCAACACACATAAATCCCGCATTGTGGCGTGTGAACTCATACTTATCACCGGGATTTCCAAGACCGACAATGAGAAACTCAGCACCTGACGATGCAAATTCTTTTTTCTTTTTCAATCCGAACATAAATTATTTTTTCATCCTTTTATAGGGTTTCTTTTCGGTAACCCAATCTTCTTTATTTACCTGACGGGAACGTGCAATTGCAAGTGCATTTTCAGGCACATCCTCTGTCACCGTTGAACCTGCGGCAACGAAAGCATCTTTTCCCACTTTCACAGGTGCTACAAGATTTACTCCGCAGCCGATAAACGCACCGTCACAAATTACTGTTCTGTTTTTATTTCTGCCGTCAAAATTGACTGTTGCACATCCGCAACCGATGTTTACTTCTTCCCCTACTTCGCTGTCACCGATATATGAAAGATGTGAAATTTTTGCACCTTTTTTAATTTCTGCATTTTTTAGTTCAACAAAATTTCCTATCCTTGCATTTTCGCCCACAACAGAACCGGGTCTTATTCTTACAAAAGGTCCTATTTCCGCACCGTTTTTTATTTCCGATTGATAACAATGAGAAGAATTTATCCTAACATTTTCACCAACAATACAATCCTCAACAATGGAATTCGGTCCTATTTCCGCATTTGCACAAATCTTCGTTTTTCCGTAAATTTGTGTATTGGGCAGGATAACCGCGGACTCTTCTATTTCTGCTTCTTCAGAAATCATTACTCCGTCTGTACAGGGGATTTTTACACCTGACAAAATAAATTTTGCAAGAGTTTTTTTGCGGTTGTCTTCATTAGTTTTAATGATATCAGAAAAATTTTCCATTTAATATACCCCTTTTGTTTTGTAAAGTGAATATATTTTATGGAAAATTTTTAAAAATATTACATTGACTCAGGAGCTTCGATTTTAAGAAGATTGAGAATATTTTTTATTGTGTCGCGTACACAGATGCAAAGGTAAACTCTTGCCTGCATAAGTGATTCATCATCGCACACAACACGGCAAGCGTTATAGAACTTGTGGAAAAGTGTTGCAAGCTCAATTGTGTAACGTGTAATTTTTGCAGGGTCATATTTCTTGACTGCTTCAACGATTTCACCTGTAAGTGATGCAAGATGACGGATGATGTCCTTTTCTGTTTCATCTGTAAGAAGTTCAAGTTCTTCTGCAGAACAGTCACGAATCCGGATGCCATCAGCATTGAGCTTTTTGAGAATACTGCAGATTCTTGCATGAGCATACTGGCAATAATAAACAGGGTTTTTAGAACTCTGTTCAACTGCAAGGTCAAGGTCGAAATCCATTTGTGAACCCGCTTCTCTCATGTTGAAGAGGAAACGTGATGCATCAACGGGAATTTCTTCAAGAAGGTCAACAAGTGTAATTGCTTTACCTGTTCTCTTTGACATTCTCACCGCTTCACCGTTTCGTGTAAGTCTTACCAACTGCATAAGAATAACATCAAGACGTGATGAATCAACACCGATTGCATCAAGTGCAGATTTCATTCTTGCAACATGACCGTGATGGTCTGCGCCCCATATGTCAATTGCAAGATCAAACTTTCTCACCTCAAGTTTATTGCGGTGGTAAGCAATGTCTGCTGCAAAATAAGTGGGGTTTCCGTTTGCTCGGATAAGAACGTCATCCTTGAGCTCAAGTTTATCAATATAATCCTGAGTTTTACCCTGAGAAAGGAGCATCTTTGTCTGAACTTCAATATTCTTGTACCAGAGTGCGCCGTCTTTCTCGTAAGTAAGACCGTTATTTTTAAGAAGTTCAATTGTATCTTTAAGTTCACCGTCATTGTGAACAATTGATTCATTGAACCATTTGTCATACTCAATTCTGTATTTCGAAAGAGTTGCTTTCATATTGTCAATATTTTTGGGAAGAGCATAATCAATAAGAGCTTTTCTTCTTTCATCTTCGCTCTTTTCAAGGTAACTGTCACCATGAAGTGCTGCAAATTCCTGTGCTCTTTCTTTGATATCTTCACCGTGATAACTGTCTTCGGGAAGTTCTACTGCATCTTCACCTTTGAAAAGCTGCTGATATCTGATATCAAGTGACAGACCGAATTTTTCAATCTGATTACCTGCATCGTTAATATAGAATTCACGGCTTACATCATATCCTGCATAATCCATAATTGCAGCAAGACAGTCACCTAAAGCACCGCCTCTTGCATTACCCATATGCATAGGACCTGTGGGGTTTGCAGAAACAAATTCAACGTTTACTTTTTTGCCCTGACCGAAGTCTGATCTGCCATAGTCTTTACCGCATTCTCTCACATCTTTGAGAATTGCAGAATAATATGAGGGACTGAGATAGAAATTAAGGAAACCGGGTCCCGCAATTTCACATCTTTCAAGATATGTGCCGGTAAGGTCAATATTTTCAAGAATGATTTCACCGATCTTTCTGGGATTCATTCTGAGAATTTTTGTTGACATCATTGCAACGTTTGAAGAAAAGTCACCGTTTTTGTTATCTGCGGGAACTTCAATTTTAAAATCGCAGACAGGTTCTGAAGGCAAAGTGCCTGCGCTGACAGCTCTTCCCATTGCATCGAGAATTGCCTGTCTTATCTGCTGATGAGTTTCATTTACGATTTTTGACATCTTTTTACTTCCTTTCAAGCCGGTGTTACTGTAATTACAAGATAATTCTCAGAAACCACACCTGCACCTAAATCAAGTGTGTAATCAAATTCAAGACGACCGCCCTTTTCATCCATATCACTTTCAACTCTCTGTGCAAAAACACCGAGCAGAAGATTTCCTGCAGGTGTTGAATAAGAGCAGTTGTGACGTTTACCGCGCTGAATAATAAGCTCTGTTTCAAACATTCCCGAACGTGTCATTGTGATACATTCGCCGTTTTCAACTCTGAGCGTAACATTGCAACCTTCAAGTTCTCCGTTTTCGGTGTAAGAAAGAATATAACTGTTTCTGTCACCTGAAAAATTACCGAGAAGAGTGGTTTCAAGTCCGTCTGTGTCACCGTCCATTTCGTGACGGTCAACGATTTTTATAACAACTTCTTTTTCCATTTATTTACTCCATTTTTCTTCGGCATATTCAATAAGCCTTGAAAGAAGGTCTCCGCTTTCATATCCTGCGGCTTTCATCAGTTTGGGATACATACTTATGCTTGTAAAACCGGGAAGTGTATTAGGTTCATTGAGCATAACTTTCCCGTCTGACTCTCTTACAAAGAAATCAACACGTGCAAGACCTGAACAGCCGAGAGCTTTGTATGCATTACATGCTGCTTTTTTCACTTCTTCAAGCTTATCGGGAGAAAGACGGGCCGGAATAAACAGTTTACTTGCATCTGAAATATACTTTGCTTCAAAATCATAAAATTCATTTGCAGGAACAAGTTCACCTACTTCACCAGCCACAGTTACGTCGTTACCCATAACTGCACATTCAACTTCCTGACCCACAATACCTTCTTCAAGAACAAGTTTTTTGTCTTCTTTAAAAGCAGTAGCCATTGCTTCCTTGAAGGTTTCTCTTGATGAAACTTTTGTAACACCAACGGATGAGCCTGCATTTGCAGGTTTTACAAAGACCGGATAGCCCAGATATTCTTCTGCTTTATCGAGAACTTTATCCTCATCAAGTGAATATTCATATTCGGTAACACCAAGCCATTTTGCCTGAGGAATACCTGCACAGTCTGCAACTGTATTTGTAAGGGTTTTATCCATACAAACGGCACTTGAAGCACAGTCACAACCTACATAAGGAATACCTGCTAACTGCAGAAGTCCCTGAATCGTACCGTCTTCACCGTTTTTTCCGTGCATAACAGGGAAAACAACGTCAATTTTTTCAGTTGTTGTCCTGTCTTTTCCGAAAACAATAAGTCCGTGACATGAGGAATCCGGAGAAATAACTGCTTTGGTGAGATTTTCCTTGTCCTCTATCCATTTGTCTTCAGGAAGATTCTGAGTATCACCTGTGTATCTGAACCATTCTCCGTTTTTAGTGATACCAAGCATCATCACTTCATACTTATCTGCCGGAATGTTTTCAATAACAAACTTTGCAGAAACGCAACTTACATCATGCTCACTTGATGCACCGCCAAAAATAACAAGAACTTTCTTCATTATATAACAAGACCTTTCTTACTGTTGCTGATTGAGCATTGACTGCATTAAACCCTGTCTCTTTTCTTTGGGTGGCTTGTAAGCAGGGGGATTTTCAAGAAGTCTTACTGCCTTTTTACCTGCTTTTGATGCAAGATATCTGTTAACGTTAATTACAATTGCCGCAAGCTCAGGGTCCATATAATCAACACAGTTTGCAAGAAGTTCATCGTCATTGTTAAGCTGACTGAAAATTGTGACGGCAATAAGGCTCTGAACTTCATTTGTACCGTCAAGATAAATTTCATTCATCATGTTGAAGAACTTCTTCATCTGCTGTTTATCATTCTGCTTGATTGTGTTGACTGCTGCGTAACCGAACTTTGTGAAAAATTCATCAGCAAGAAAATCGCCGTATGTTTCAATATTTCTCTTATATTCGTCACGGAGTTCAGGGAAGAAAATCGTATATCTGTTTGCAAGAGTGTTTGGGTCATAGAAGCTTCCGTTCTGTGCTGCCGCTTTAGAAACGGGAGGAGGAAGTTTTACGCCCTTCACGGGTTTTGTTTCTTCTCTTGTTTTAAATCTTGTATCAAGACAGTCATTGAATTCATTCGCAATGTATTTTACATCTTTCTCGTCTGAATTTTCATCAAAGAGAGATGCAGAAACGCTTGTGAAGTTTCCGTCCTTTTCTGTCTGGAAGCAGAGTTTATTATCAGAATAAAGAATTCTTACGTTTCCTCTTTCTGATGTGTAATCAACATATATCTTTCCATTTTCCTCATTTACGGGAAGTTCGTCTTTTTTCTGTCCGTCTGAATATACAGCCTCAAAGCCTTTGAGTGCAAGATTTTCTGCAATTCCTTTGTCAATAAGTCTTAATGCTTCTTGAATATTCATGTTAATTCTCCCAAATTAAAATTTTACATATTATTGTATCACAAAAAACTGCTTTTGTCACCATGTATTTATTAAAAGATTAAGAAAAAATATCACCTGTATATGTGTAGAGTGAATAAACTTGATTTATTTTCTATTATATGGTATAATAACGCATTATTATACTTGGTGCAGTATGCACAAAGGAGTCAAATTACATGGATTATATTTTTTCAGACAAAATTTCTTCTCTCAAGCCCTCCGCTATAAGAGAAATTCTCAAGGCAACTTCTGACCCGGGAGTTATTCCCCTTGCTGCAGGCAACCCCTCCGCTGAGGCTTTTCCTGTGGAAGAAGTCAAAAAAATTACTGCAGAAATTCTTGCAGAAGACCCGATACTCGCTCTGCAGTACGGTGTAACTGAAGGTTACAATCCTTTGAGAGAAATTATTTCCTCTTACATGAAGAAAAAACATAATATCGGCAGAGATTTTGACAATATCATCATAACTGCAGGTGCGCAGCAGATTATGGACCTTGCAACAAAGGTTTTTCTCAACGAAGGTGACACGGTTATCTGCGAAGCTCCCTCATTCATCGGTTCTCTCAACTGTTTCCGTTCATACAACGCAAAACTCTGCGGTGTTGAAGTTGAAGAAGACGGTATAAATATCGGGAAGCTTGAAGAAGCACTCAAAACAGAAAAAAATGTAAAATTCATCTACACAATCCCCAACTTCCAGAACCCCTCAGGTGTTACAATGTCACTTGAAAAGAGAAAAGCAGTTTATGAACTTGCTAAGAAATATAATGTTCTCATTCTTGAAGACAACCCCTACGGCGACCTTAGGGTAAGCGGAGAGCATGTCCCCTCAATCAAGAGTTTTGACGAAGACGGAATTGTTATTTACGGCGGTTCTTTCTCAAAAATTCTTTCTCCCGGTATACGTGTTGGATATGTTATTGCACCTGAGCAGATAATTGCAAAAATGACTGTCGGCAAACAGGCAACGGACGTGCACACTCCCATGCTCACTCAGCTTATCGTTTACAAATGGATGAAGGATTACAACTTTGAAGAACACATTTCAAAAATATGTAAAATCTACAAATCAAAGCTTGAGCTTATGTGCGATGCAACAGATAAATATCTGGGCGACAAAGTTACTTATGTCCGTCCCGAAGGCGGTCTTTTCGTCTGGTGCAAACTGAATGACGGAATTGACATGCTTTCATTCTGTGCAGATGCAGTCAAAAATAAAGTTGCTGTTGTTCCCGGCACAGCATTCATGATGAACGCTGACGACAAAACACAGTGTTTCAGAATGAACTTCTCAACTCCCTCAGATGACAAAATTGTCAAGGGAATTGAAATTCTCGGCAATATCCTGAAATGAGGTAAAATAAATGGAAAACACAGAAAAGAAAAAGAAAATTTTAAGCTGTATCCAGCCTACAGGTACACCTACTCTCGGCAACTACTTAGGCGCCCTTAAAAACTGGAAAGCTCTTGAAGACGATTTTGATGCAGCTTATGCAGTTGCTGACCTTCATGCAATCACAGTAAGACAGGAGCCTCAGCAGTTCAGAAAGCAAATTATTGAAGCTTATGCACTTCTTCTTTCAATCGGTCTTTCTCCCGAAAAGAGTATAGTTTTTGTTCAGAGTCAGGTTCCTACTCACGCTCAGCTTGCATGGATTCTCAACTGCTACACTCAGTTCGGCGAAATGAGCAGAATGACACAGTTCAAAGACAAGTCACGCTCACACGCTGACAATATCAACGTAGGTCTTTTCTCCTACCCTGTTCTTATGGCGGCTGACATTCTTCTTTATCAGGCAGATTTCGTTCCCGTAGGTGCAGACCAGAAACAGCATCTTGAAATTGCAAGAGACATTGCAACACGCTTCAACGGAATGTACGGAAATGTTTTCACAATTCCCGAACCCTATATCCCGAAAACAGGTGCAAGAATCATGTCACTTCAGGACCCTGCAAAGAAAATGAGTAAATCAGACGAAAACACAAAGTCTTTTATCTCAATGCTTGACAAACCTGAAACAATCATGAAGAAAATGCGTTCTGCAGTTACAGACAGCGAAGCTTCTGTCCGTTTTGACGAAGAAAATAAACCCGGTGTTTCAAACCTTATGAATATCTATTCCTGCTGTACAGGTCTCAGTCATGAACAGATCGAAAAAGACTTTGCAGGTAAAGGTTACGGTGATTTTAAAACTGCAGTCGGTGAAGCAGTCGTTGAAGAACTTCGTCCCATCCGTGAAAATTTTGAAATGTACATGAAGGACCAGGCAATGCTCAAAGAAATGATGCAAAAAGGTGCCGACATTGCAACAAGAATTTCACAGAGAACACTTGACAAAACCATGAAAAAAATCGGTTACGTCCTTAAATAAGGCATAAACAAGGAGGTCTTTCCATGAAAGCCACAGACAGCGTAAAAAATTACGATTCAAAAATCAGAGAGTATGTAAACTACTCTTACAGGCAGTCGAAAAATGCCTGTAAAAATTACGGTCCCAGACCTGCAGGACTTGACAGCGAAAAAGAACTGCAGAAGCATCTTATCAGCGAACTTGAAACATGTGCTGACGAAGTAAAAACAGAAAAATTCGCCTTCACAAAAACAACATCATTCAGCGAAAATATCTTCACCGCTATTTTTCTTGTTCTTGCAACAGCACTTGTTATTCTCGGATTTTTCGACATTTTCCCTGATGACACAATCCCTGCAATAGGTGTGGCAGCCCTTGTAATTCTCGGTGTTGCAAATATTTTTACAGGCTTTACAAGTAAAATTTTTGCAACTAAATGTGAAAGTGAAAACATTTTTGCAGTAAGAAAAGCAGACAAAGAAGCAACGAAAAGACTTATTCTCCTTGCAAACAGCGATTCCGCACCCAAAAGCAAGTTGAACACATTCCCCTTTGTTATTGTTGCGGCAGTCGGTTTTGTGCTTGCAATTGTTATGATGTTTTTAAATTCAACACTTGATGTTTTTACAGAAGTACCGTCTCTCAGATTTATTTCCCTTGCATTGATTGCATTTATCCCTTTTTCAATTATACCCGTTTTTGCAGACAGTAAAGATTTTTCGGAAGGTGCATCAAAAAACCTTTCAGGTTCATTTGCATCAATTGCAGTACTTAAATATCTCAAGGATAACGGTATTGAAATGCCTTCCCTTGAAATCCGTGTCCTTATCACCAGCGCACACGAATACGACGAAGCCGGTGCAAAAGCCTTTGCAAAAGCTCATTCGGACGATTTCAAAGACATGGAGACGGTGTGTATCTGTCTTGATTCAATTGCCTGTGCTGAAGATAATCTCGGTATCATCAAAGGAAAAACCTTTGAAAAAGCAGTGCAGATTATTACAAACGGTGCTGAAGATAACGGCAATGAAATCGGTGACAGTTCTCTACAGGGTAAATATATTTCAGATGCTGCAGTTATTTCTTCAATGGAAATTGATTCTTGTGCCATCACTTCTCTCGGTGCAGATTATGCAAAAATGCCCGATACCTTTGAAGATATGAAAGTAAAAACCATTGAAACAGCCCTCAAAACCCTTGTTTCAGGTATATTTTTATACGAAGAAAAATAATTTTATTAAAAATTTCCAAAAAATTTCAAAAATCTCTATGAAATTTTGAAAAACTATGATACAATAATCTTTGACGATATTGTTTTTACTCTGAGGAGGATGTTTTATGAAAAATTCCGTCAAAAAAATTCTTGCTGTCATTCTGACAGGCGCAATGGTTTTTGCACTTGCATCATGTTCCGTTGCGGACAAAGTACAGGAATACTTCGTTGAAGAAACTTCAACAACTGTTCCCTATACAAACAAATCAGAAAAACCCGCTAATACAAAAGAAATCGTTGACTACTTCAACAGAGTTTCTGCCGACCTTAAAAAAGCTGAGCCCTACAATGTAACTCTCAGCAGAGATTTCGGCACAGATAGTTTTGAAAGTGAAAATGCGGTTCTCAAGGCTGCTTTCCCAACAGTTGCAAATTTCATTATCAAATATGCAAACGAAAACCTTTTCGAGAGAAACCTTGAAGGTACTCCCGTTGAAGTTTATCCCCTTGAAGCATCTTCAGTTGCAAGTATTGTAGACTTCAAACAGGTTAAACTTGCTACATGTTCACAGACAGATGACTACTTTGTAGTCACAATGGATTTCAAGGACGATGCAACTCCCCTTGAAGCAGACGGTCTGAGCAAAGTATTCAACGTTAACGATAAAGATGCTATCCTTGAAGAAATTGCAAAAGCAAGCGATCTTATGACTGTTAACGATTATGATGTTGAATACAACGGCGGCAGAATCGTATGCAGAATTGAAAGAGGCACAGATAACATTGTTTCGGCTACATATTCAAGAGTAATCAAAGTTACTGCTGATATCACCGGTCAGGGCGACTTGAATTCAGTCGGAAACCAGACAGTTACATTCAATCTCACAGAGAATGAAAACTATACAATAAACTGGACTAACCCCGAAGAAGCAACCGTTGCTGAAAAATAAGAATTTTAACAAATCAGCCGCTGTATTCGTATGAATTTCAGCGGCTTTTTTATCCAGATTATGAAAGGAAAAAAATAAATGAACGACGGATTTTATAATGATCAGAGCAACTTTTACCGCATGATATCTCAGTCAAAAAAAGATATCCGCCGTCATGCAATCCGCATAGGACTTTGCATTCTTATTTTCCTTTCAGCACCTTATGTTTTCAGCATATGTCTTCAATTCACAGGACTTTACAACCGATATGCGGAAGATTTTGCACTTCAGTACTGTTCCGAAATGCTTCTTATGGTTGTATTCTTGTTTATTCCCTTTTTTGCCGTATATCTTTTTTCATCAAAAAAGGACAAAAAAGCAATTGCACTCAGTCTTGAAAAACCGAAATCCGGACTTACTTTTTTACTTGCAATTCCTTTTGGCCTTATGCTTTGTTTTGCAGGTGATTACATTTCATCTGTAATTGCCTCAATATTTGAATCAATAGGCATAACTCTCACATCCGTACCCGATTATGAGGTACCTACATCAGGTAAAGACCTTTTTCTTTATGCGTTTGCAACTGTTGTCCCGCCGGCAATAATTGAGGAATTCACTTTACGTGCAGTTGCAATGCAACCGCTGAGAAAGTACGGAGATAAATTTGCAATTATAATGACAGCACTTGTTTTTGGTCTGATGCACAGGAATGCCGTCCAGGGAATTTTCGCTTTTATTGCAGGACTTGTTTTCGGTTACATTGCCGTTTCCGCAGATTCGATATGGCCTGCCGTTGTAGTACATGCGCTCAACAACGGCTTTTCAGTACTGTTAAGCGTTATGACACAAACAAACGAAGATGCAGCAAACGAAATCTACGCTCTGGTCATTTCTGTTGTTCTGGTATCAGGTGTGCTTTCGGCAATTCTCTTTTTTGTTATCGGTAAAAGAAAAAAACTTTCAAATACCACCCCCTGGTTACCTTTAAAAGAGAAAGCTTCATCATTCTTTTTCAATATACCGATGATAATTTCCCTTATTATAATGATACTATATACTATATTCGGTGATTTATAATGGATGATATTTTTTACATGCAGGAGGCGCTTCTTCTTGCAAAAGAAGCCTCAGACGAGGGTGAAGTACCGGTAGGTGCAGTTATAGTCTGTGACGGCAAAATTGTAGGCAGAGGCAGAAACAGGCGTGAAACAGAAAAAAATGCCCTTTCACATGCTGAAATTGAAGCAATAAACGAAGCTTGCAAAACTTTAGGCGGTTGGAGGCTTTGGAAATGCGACATGTACGTGACCCTTGAGCCTTGTCCCATGTGTACCGGTGCAATAATCAATTCAAGAATAAAAAAACTCGTTTTCGGTGCATCTGATTATAAAGCAGGCTCTGTGGGAAGCGTTGTAAATCTTTTTGATTTTCCATACAACCACAAGCCCGAAATTATAAAAGGAGTCTGTGAAAATGAGTGTTCAGAAATTTTAACAGATTTTTTTAAAAAGTTAAGAAAAAAGAAATAATTTCCATGTACAATGGAAATAATATAATAAAATTATATAGGAGGAATCCACAATGAAAGAACTTAAAGGTACAAGAACAGAAGCCAACCTTATGGCTGCTTTTGCAGGTGAATCACAGGCAAGAAACAAGTACACCTACTATGCAAGCAAAGCAAAGAAAGACGGTTACGAACAGATTGCAGCACTTTTCCTTGAAACAGCAGAAAACGAAAAAGAACATGCAAAAATCTGGTTCAAACTTCTCCATGGCGGTGCAGTACCCTCAACAATTGAAAACCTTGAAGATGCTGCTGCAGGTGAAAACTATGAGTGGACAGACATGTATGCAGGCTTTGCAAAAGAAGCAAAAGAAGAAGGCTTTGACGATATTGCAGCACTCTTTGAAATGGTAGCTAAAATTGAAAAAGAACACGAAGAACGTTACCTCAAACTCCTCGCAAATATTAAAGAAGGTGTTGTATTCTCAAAAGACGGCGATGCCATCTGGAAATGCCGTAACTGCGGACACATCGTTATCGGCAAGGCAGCTCCCGAACTCTGCCCTGTTTGCGCTCATCCCAAAGCATACTTTGAAATTAAAGCAGAAAATTATTAATATAACAATCAAACAACAAATTGCCCCTGTGATGTTTCTGTCACAGGGGTCTTTTCAGGTCAGGATGCTATCTCAGTCAGCAACCGCAGCCGCATGAGTTTGCACAACCGCATGATGTTTCACGGACGCAACCACAGTTACAACCACATGCATTAGAGCCGTTATCGCCGCAGCAAGCAAGGATGAGGATAAGGATAATAATCCAAGAGCAGCTGCCACCACCGAACAATGTGTTACACATTTCAGTTCCTCCTTTCCGTTCGGGCTGTGACTTTCGTCTCAGCCTCTACATTCCATTATACGGAGAAATCAAAATTGTGTTACACATTATAAAAAAATACCGCCCTGAAATTCAGAGCGGTCACTTTTTTGCTTTTAATTACTGTTCTGCGTAGATGCTTACCTTTTTACGGTCTTTGCCGACTCTTTCGAATCTTACAATACCGTCTGTAAGAGCAAAGAGTGTATCATCTTTACCTTTACCTACGTTTGCACCGGGATGGATGTGAGTACCACGCTGTCTTACAAGGATGTTACCTGCAAGAACGAACTGTCCGTCAGCTCTTTTTACACCGAGTCTCTTTGATTCTGAGTCACGGCCGTTACGTGTTGAACCCATACCTTTTTTATGAGCAAATAACTGAATGTTAATTTTAAGCATTGTCTGCACCTCCATAAATTACTTTGAGATTTTTCGGGTAATCTTTTGCCAGACTGCTGATGTGAATCTGAAATCCTCTGAGAAGATTCTGTGCTTCATCGGTCATTTCAGAAATAACAGCTTTCATGTATCCGTCCTCATTTACTTCTGCAATCACATCAACTTTCAGCACTTCGGTTAAAGTGTTTACTGTCATGTAGCATGCTGAAGAAACTGCGGCACAAAGAATATCTGCTCCTCTTTCCGCAAGACCTGAATGTCCTTTGACTGTGAAACCTTTTATCACATTGCATCCGGTAAGAAATTTTACGGTAATCATTAAGATTTACGCATTGATAGCTGCGATTTCAACCTTAGTGTAGGGCTGTCTGTGGCCTTTCTTTCTCTTCTCGTTCTTCTTTGACTTGTAAGTGAAAACTACCACTTTCTTAGCCTTGCCGTTTTTGATAGCTTTAGCTGTTACTGTTGCACCATCAATGTAAGGAGCACCAACAACAATGCCATCTTCTTTTCCTACAGCGATAACCTTATCAAAGGTAATCTCGGAGTCTGCTTCAACGTCGAGCTTTTCAATGTAGAGAGTGTCGCCTGCTTCTACCTTGTACTGCTTTCCGCCGGTTTCGATAATTGCGTACATTGGTTCTTCAACCTCTTTCATATAGTCTCGCTACCCTCTTCCAGTTACGGTAAACTGCGGGTGTTGGACGCACCAACTTTGGGAACCCGAGGTATGCGGCTTAAGTATTATAACACTATAGCACA
>JAZOAY010000089.1:0-12471 GCA_045595725.1 Acutalibacteraceae bacterium
TTTTTCTTAATGGAAACCTTATTGTAAATTAATAATTTTTATATTATTATGCAATATAACAAACAATAAAGGAGTTGGGGCTATGGGTATTCTTTTTGCACCGTTTACTTTGATTGCTGTACCGTTAAGTTATTTGATTAACTGAGATTTTGAAACGTTTTCTGTGGCGGTAGATTTTATTTTTAGGGAATTCTTTCCGTTGGCTTTTGAAAAGTTATTCGGAAGTTTACTTTAAAATGAAACTTTTCATAAACACCAACCCACGAAGTTAAATATAGCTTCGTGGGTTTAGTTTGTGTTTATCTGACTTTCAATCCAGTACAAAAGAAGTCCTACAATTTTCTTTTGTTGAGCTTCTGTAAGAGGTGTGTTCATAGGCACTTTGTACCATTTATTAAGACATTTTCTGCAACAGCAGGCACATGCATGCTGTGCCACGAAAACAGGATGACCTCTCATAGGTGTCTGTTTTCCGTCATTTGGTATATTTTCAGGGGCAAGACGTGTTCTGACAAAATCTTCAGCATGTTTTCTTATGACGTCAATGCCTTTTTCTTTGATGTATTGTTTATCTTTTTCGCTGAGACGGAATTTCGCCCTGAAATCCGATTCTTTAAGTCTTTCTAAGGCTTCTTCTAGCGTTGCCATGAAAATCTCCTCCTGAGACTATTTTAATAAATTCTCAGCCATTTTGTCAATATACAGATAAATTATAATTTTCAACGAAAAATCCCCTCCGTCAAAAACTTTGTTTTTGCCACCTCCCCTTGCATTTTCAAGGGGAGGCTGAAACCGAAGGAAACGGATAAATTATAATTTAGCAGGATGTTTAAATTGTCCTTCGTAAGTTATCACTTGTGGGTAATTATAAATTTATTTAAATTATTTCTCAAAATTACGCAAAAAACGGGAGGAAAAACCTCCCGTTTTTATGTTAGTTTACTGCGATATGAGTTGTTCCTTCATCGTGATATACAGGGGCTGTTGTTCCCGGTATTTTGTCTGTAACTTCCTCTGTTGCAGGAGTTGAATTTTCAGCAAACTTGGTTCTGAGTTCAGGTGTAAGCTTACTGTCGGGAATGAAGAGTGTTGAATGAATTGACTCATCTTCATATGTTGAAAGTCTGATGAAGTAACCGGTCTGAGTTGTAAGATAGAAAGGCGATGCATTGTCACGGATATAGTTCAGTTCATCTTCTGTAAGTCCGTTTACGTAGTGTGAACCTGCAAGAGTCAGATACATATAATCTGCATCATCCTGATAATAATAAGCATCGTCATCTCTTACACCGTCAAGAATACATCTTCCCCCAAACAGGAGATTGAAGTTTTTATTATCTGAAATAGCAAGCTTGATGAATGAAGAGTTGTTGTGTACTGCCTCAAGAGTCATGAACTCTGTTTTGTAATCCTTCTTGAAATGCTTGTAAATTCCAACATCCTTTGCCCATTTTACAGTGTTTGTCATGTTTTCATTAATTGTGATAAACACATTTTCCGTGTAGTAATTCAGATCATAATTGAGTAAGCTCTGATATTCAATTTCTGAAGATAATCCGATGAATTCTTCAGTGCCAAGCTCTTCGTTCCATTCACCGTAAACTCCGTGGTCTTTTCTGATTGCAATACCGCCGAGAGCTTTACATTCAGGGCTCATAATTTCTTCTACTGACAGTTTTTCAATATCCTTAGTATATGCTTCAAGTAAAGCCATAATTTCTACGGATGAAAGTTCAACATTGGTAGCCTTAGTCAAATCATTAGAGAATACTGTGTAGAATGTTTTCATTTCCTGTCCGTCAATGAATTCTGTATCACCAAGAGACGATATTGCCATGTGCAGGCCTTCAACAAGACCGAGTTTTACTTTTTCTCCGATGCTCTTATTAGCAAGGTATCTGTCAATAAGCTGAGGCGTGATGCGGTAGTAAGAACGGCTTAATTTTTTACCGTCTTTGAGAGTGTAGATGATGTTGATTTTTACACCAAGCTTTGTTTCCTTGTAATTTTTTGACATTTTAATGCTGTCAGCAGCAATAAGACCTTTATGGATTTCTTCAATGTCTGTGATGTCTGCTTTTTTATTAAAGGTATAAGTTTCATAAGAAGAGAAGTTACCCATTGTGATTGAGGAAGAACTTTTGTTTACATCTGCAATCTGAGAGCTGAAATAATCTCCACTGTCTGAATGGAAAGCGGTGATTTCAACTTTTTCTACCTTCTCAACTGCAGGAATTCTGTTCTGATAACCGAAAAAGCCTGTTGAGAAAACTGCAGCAAAAAGAATAACTGCAAGTGAATAAATTCCGAAAACCTTGAATTCCTTTTTGATTTTCATTCTTGAAATTTTGGTGAGGATGAGAACGAAAATTGTCGTAATAACAAGGCATACTGCAAGGCAAATTAGGATGTAAAGCCATGTAAGACCTTTTGTTATCATTCTGCCTGATGAACAACCGAGAGATGAGAAGCCAACAATAAGTGTACCAAAGAAAATTCTGTAAAGCATGGGACTTGAAGCAAAGAATCCGATGTTTTCAGTTTTCTTACGGTTGAAGATATAGAAACTGAGGAATAAAATGCCTGCAAGAATAATTGACCATACAAGAAGAGGAACAAAAGCGGGTGTTGTCCAGTTGTCTTCCGAAAGGAAATTCACAAGACCGTCAAGCTCTGATGTAAGAAGACAACAGCCAAGTCTGTCAACCTCATGAGCACTGTGAGAAAGTCCGTTCATGAATGAAAGCTTTCCGAGAAAAGCAGATGCGAAGCTGTTTTCAAAAGTTCCGTAGTAGTAATTAGCACTTGCATCAACAAATCCGCCGCCTGTAAGAAGACCGTCGCTGAACATACATGCAGAGAATGTGAAAATTGGAGAAATTGCATTGAGGAAGAATGAGTAGAAAACTCCTTCAAAAAGCATTCCCGAAAGTGTCATTGCAATTGCAGAAATTGTGTAAGCAAGTAAAGATACATTTGCAAGGCACGAAATTACAAAAATACATGCCGAGAGAAGTTCTTTTGAAAAACCGAAAGCAAACATGTTTATAACAAAAGAAAGTGCAAAGGGAATAACTATCATGCCGAGTAAGCTTGCTGCACCTGCAAGGTAGGTGGAAGCAAAAAGCTTACTTCTTGAAAAGCCGAGAGAATAGTAAACATTAGCCGTTTTCTTATTTGATAAATCTCTGAATACCATTATCGCACATAGTATTGCAGCAATAATTACTGCCATATACATAAAAATTGCACGGTCAGGAAAATCGACATCCGAAGGTCTTATACTGTCAAAAAGAATATATTTTACGTTTTCAATGCTGATGTTGTCGTAGTAGCTGTACATATCAGAGGTGTTAAGTCTTACAACCTCCGAAAACGGTCCTATAACAGCATAAATAGCAAGAATAACAAGTCCGATTATGGGAAAAAGCAAGGCACTTTTAAGTCTGTTTTTAAACATAGAAAGGAAAGATTTATCAGAAAATTTTTGTAATGTCATAATTCTTATCCTCCATTTCATTTAAGAATATTTCTTCAAGTGTAAGCGGATATTTTTCAAGGAGCAGAGGAGCCATATCACCGAGTTTTTGCTCAACCTCGTCATAATCTCCGGCAACCACCATTGTGATGATTTTGCCGTCACGCTTGAAATCTTTAATGTCAATTCCGGGAAAATCTTCTTTATCTTTTTTGTCATTGAAAATAACCCTGAACTTGCAGATACTTGCACTCATATCATCGACAGATGTGTTGATAACAAGCTTTTTGCCGTTAATAAGTCCTACATGGTCACACATGTTTTCAAGTTCATGAAGATTATGGGAAGAAATAATAACGCTTGCACCTGTTTCACTTGCATATTCAATAATAAGCTCACGTGTGAGAGCACGTTTAGCAGGGTCAAGTCCGTCAAAGGATTCGTCAAGGAGAAGCACATCAGGTCTTGTTGACATTGCAAGAACCATTTCAGCCTGCCTCTGCATACCTTTTGAAAAACCGTTAAGTCTTTTTTTAGGATTAAGACCGAAAACCTCAACTAATTTTTCGTATGTTTCATAATTGAATTTGGGATAAAAACCTGCATAGAACTTTGCCATTTTGTCCATAGTGGAATTTGCAACAAAGTAAATATCATCGGGAACATAGAAAATTCTTTCTTTCTGTTCTTTTGAATCCTTTATAAGTTTTCCGTCAAGAGTAATGTTACCGCCGTCCGCTCTGTAAACATCGGAAATTGTTTTAAGTAAGGTGGTTTTACCTGCACCGTTATATCCCACAAGACCGTAAATAGAACCATTTTCTACCTTGAAGGACATGTTTTCAATTGCGGTAAAATCGCCGAATTTTTTCGTAACGCTGTTTATTTCAATCATAACTTATTTTACCTCCTCAAAAATTTTTTCAATCAGATTTGTAACATCATGTTTTGTAACACCTTTGGGAATTGCAGAAACAATAGTGTGACTGATTTCGTCAAGAGCTTTTTCTTTTATTCTTGAATTTGCAAAAGCGTTTTCGCTGACATAACTTCCTTTGCCGGGGACAGAATAGATTACACCCATTTCCTCAAGGTCCTGAATTGCACGCTTGACGGTGTTGACATTTACGCCTGTTTCGGCAGAAAGCGAGCGTATCGAAGGTAACTGCTGGTCTGTTTTCAGAACTTCCAACTGTATGAGTGTCATAAGTTGGTTTTTAATCTGTTCATAAACAGGTAACCGGCTTTTATGGTCAATGGTTATCAATTCTTTTCGCCTCCTTTAAGTTTAAATTTTCAGCACTGTTATAACTGTGATATCATTGCTATCACAGCTATATTATACACCTGTAAATCCGTTTGTCAATAGGTTTGAAAAATTTTTATCAATGGAAAGTGTAATTTGATGCGGAAAGCAAATCGGAAAATGCAAAATGTCGGGTATGCGACGCTGAATTTTATATTGCGCCGATTGAAAAAATGTAAGGGCGATTCATGAATATCTCCTACAGAAAATCCATATTATCATTATATAAAACGGGTGAGGGAAAAGCCCTCCCGGAACTTTGCAATTTGCATTCTGCACTAAAAAATCCCTATCGGAAACGATTCTTCCGACAGGGATTTCCTTATTTAATATCAATATTAACTCCGTTGACTTCGACGCCTGTGTTGGCTTTTATCATTATGTACCTTACGCCGTCAATGACCTGAGTCGAAACAAGGTCAGTTCTTTCGGGATTAACTTTAATCTGAACATCGGGAGTGACGAGTTCAAATTTTTTTGTGTTCACAATGCTTTTCGGTGGGATTTCCGCATGTTCTCCGAACTGTTCGTCAAACTTGTTCGAGAAACTGTCGATTCTGTCGTCGTCAACACCGCAGTCTTCAAGAACTTCTTTGAATGTTTCTTTTGAAAGAAGAAGGGGTTCTTCAATTTTTGCCAGTTTATGTTCCTGCACCATTACCGAAACATGGTCATGGACTGTTTTCATAACATTGAAATCACAATCATCTTCAAGTGTTTCTTTCAGACAACTGCCTAAAGTTTCTTTCTTCTCATAAGCAGAAACAGGCACATCCACACCGAAAATATTTTCAACAAATGAAGGATGAACGTCCGCCGTATCACGGGTGTAGAAAAGTACATTGTAGATGTTTGAGGCCCTGTCGTCAAAAGTGGGGAACATGAACCCCAAATCGGGATTTGAAAGAACGGAATATTTGTCAAAAGTTCTGAATGTGCCGTCATATTCGCGAAAGAACAGACCGGCGTTCAAATCTTTTACGGGACAGATACTGCATACGATATATGAAAATTGTGAAGATGATTCATCATCTCTCACTCCGTCATCGGAGTATTCAAAAACATCATAAGTGTCATGAACAAGAAGTATTGCAAAGTTTCCTTCAAAACTTACACTTTCAATTACTTTTTCATAAAATGCGGTAAGTAGTTCATCGTCTTTTAACTGTGAATCTCTCAAAGCCATGAGCATTTTGTGGTTTTCACTTTCAAGGACTTCTTTTGCGGAATATTCAAGGTCAAGTAAATTTATGCCCAGTGAACCTGAAAGTGATTTTTTCATTATTGCAAGAATTTTTTCGCTTTCTTCTGTTGACGTCTGCGCAATGGACTGACTGAATTGTGAAACTATTGCTTTTTCACCGTTTACCATGCAACCTTTAAGGCTTACCATGTTATTTTTATCAGGACGGAAACGCCGTCTTATTTCTCGTATTTCTTTATCTGTCATTTTATTTTCTCCTTGGGATGATGTAAAAGAATTATACCACTTCAGGAATAAAAAAATCAACACCGAAATTGAATTCGGTGTTGAAATTTTAATCAATTTATCAGAAGAATATGCCTAAAAAACCTACGAACAATGCACAGATAAATTCCCATACATTATCAGCGTCAGAAAGTTTTGCTTCAAAACGGAATGTTGTATTTTCTTCTTCGGGAATAAATCTGAAATTATCAAGGTCAATGTCAGCTTCACCTTCACTTGTGAAACAGAAATTCATATCGAGAAGATATTCTATCATGTTATTGGGGCTTATTATACCGCATTCGTTTGCATAAAGGTAAAGTGTATTAAGGTCAAGGGTAATTTCGTGCCATTTTCCGTCAGCAGGGATTACAACTGAACTATCTTTGCTTTCATTTGCTTCAGGTGAATACCACATGAAAGTTTCTCTGTAAAGCTGAAGATGTTTGAATGTTACGTCCTTGTCACCGTTGTTACGGACTGAGAAAGTGAGTTTTCCGTAAAGTGTATAATTTCTCTGCATATCACGATATACCTTTTCCTCCCCCTCATCATTTGTGTAAGTAATTGTGGGGTTGACGGTAAATTCGTTTTGTCCTTTTATGTTTATGTATGACCCTTCAAAACTGATGAGCGCATTTTCACTTTCCCATGTGTTGTAGAAAGCACTATATGGGTCAGCATCATTAAACCAAACTTTTTCATCGTCACAATCCATCCATGGTTGGTCAAGCCATGTTCTGGTCATATAATTTTCATTGGTTACAAAAGGACCTATGGGCAATGCGAGGTCACCATTTTCTGTTGCATAAAGGTTTGAACGCATATTCGACGTGCAATAAGCATAACTTGCAGACACAGGATTTTCAATTGTTTCAGAGTGAACTCTTACTGTGTTGTGTGAAACAATTTCTGCTTCGGCAGGAACATAAATTCCTCTTTCATCACAAATTGCAAAGCCGACGATTCTATCACCCTTTGCTTTGATTCCGCTACCGATGTTTTCAAAAGCAACATAAATACTGCCGTCTCTGATTTCTGTATTTTTGATTGTGGAAACGGTGTAAGTTTCTCTTTTGCCGTAAACAAGTCCTTCAGCTGCAAAGAACATTCTCTGTCCTACTTCTTCTTTGCATTCAGGATGAATAACGCCTACAGGCACAAGGTAAGTCAACGGAATGTCGTGAATTGAAATTACTGCTCTTGAGGAAGGATATTCCTGCTGAATCTTTGTATAGTGATAGTTTCTTTCGGGGAGTATTGTTTCATCTCCGTAGTGATAAGGTGCAAGTTGTGTGTAAACAATGGGCATAAACTCATCTTTAAAGCCGAAAAGGTCGCTGTATGACTTCTGCATGAGAGTAAATGCTCTTGAATACATTTCTGATTTCCAGGAAATATCGGTCTCACCCTGATACCAGATCATTCCCGTTGGACGAAAATATTTAAGAGGATGGATTTTCTGATTGTAATTTCCCGTAACATCAGTATAAACATTCTGTTTGTTTTCTTTCCAGTTTGATGCGGGAACGTACTGTTCTCTTTCTGCAAGATAATCTGTCAGAGCTGAATCGCTTTCACAAGTTTCACGACTGAGCCATGATGCAATTGAAGAACCGCCTAATGATGAGTTGAGAATTCCTACAGGCATATCAAGTTTTTCCATAAGCTGTTCTGCAAAAAAGTAAGCAACCGCACTTACGCCGTAAACATTCAGGTCTTCACCTGTAACCCATACAGCGTCGGTAATGTCGTCCTGTTTTTCAAGAGGCAGGAGTGTGAGTGAGTTTTCTCCTTTGTATTCAGGATAACCGGGCACAAGAAGAACCCTCAGCCATGGTGAAAGCTGCTGCTTGTTTTCCCACATTTTTGCACCTGTCTTTGATTGAGAAAGGGGATACATCATGTTACTCTGACCTGATGCCAGCCATAATTCTCCGAAAACGATATTTTTCAGAGTTCTTATATATTCATCGTTTTCTTTTACCATAATCAGATACTGAGTGTAAGAGCCTTTGGGAGCCATGAATGAAACTGTAAATTTCCCGTCCTTTCCAACAAGGCTTTCACCGGAGGTAACAAGTTTTTTGCCGTGATAAAGTTCAGCGGTAATTTTATCACCCGGTTTTCCTGTACCGGCAATTATTGCTTCTTTTTCACGCTGAAAAAGCATTCCGTCAGCGTAGATGGTGTAAAGCTTTGTGTCTGCACTTTCCTCTGCGTTTACAAAAACTGCAAAACTGAAAATAAAAGAAATTGTAAGTAAAATTGATATGAGTTTTTTGAACATAAAACCAACTCCTTTAAACGAATTATATCACAAAGAAAACTTACTTTCAATAAAAAGTATTGCAAAAGTATATGAGCGTATAGTATACTGTTTTTAAGAAATCAAAAAGAAGGGGAAATAAAAATGAAAAACAAGTTAATTTCAGTTTTAGCAATAGTCCTTGTAACTACAACTTTAATTTTTTCAGGATGCAGCTCAGATAAAAATTCTGAAACGGAAACAACAACTGAAAACAGACCCGTGGTGGAAACAACAGTCGTTGAGAAAGAAACAGAACCTGAAGAAAAAGAAACCGAGGTTATTTCCCAAGTGGTAACAGACAAAGAAGGCAACACGGAAATCGTTACTGAAATTATTGAAAAAGAGGAAAGTACTACAAAAAATAGTAAACCGGAAGAAGAAAAAAATACTGCAAAAAAAGATTTCACAACAGAAGAAATCGTTGAAATGTTCAACAAGAGTGCAAACAAAATCAAAACCGATGCGGTAAAAGTAGTCAAGAACTATGAAACAAGAACAGTCAACCGCGATAAGACAGTAATTCCCTCTGAAATAGAAGAAATGGCAGAAGATATGATCGGTTCTCTCATGAAAGATGACGAAAAGCCCACAACTTATGGTACAAGAGAAGAAATTGTTCAGAATTATCTTGTTCCCGAACAGAATTACGTAAGTAAATTACAGGCAGAGGACGTAGCAAAAGCCACATGTAAAGATAACGGAAACACTTATGAAATTTATTTTAAACTGAAAAATCAGGTTAACCCCACAGCGGGTGTTGGTGTCGGTTCAGTCTGTGACGTTATTGAGGCTCATGAAGTAGCAGAAGACGCACCATTTGTTGATAAGTTTACAACTGAATATTATAACTGTGAAGTGAAAGCCACTATCGACAAGGCAACAGGTAAAGTAATTCACACAACTTACAGAACACCACTTGTTCTCAATATAACCGTTTCAATGTTCGGTAAACACGATATCTCAATCGGCTTCACCTTTGAAAAAGATTACGATATTACATATTGATAATAAACTGAAAACCGCTGTAAGTTCTGAAAACTTACAGCGGTTCTGTATACGTGCTATTCAATTGTAAACAAATCATTAGGACTGCACTCTAAAATATGACAAAGTTTCTCAATTGTTTCCAACTGAATACCGGTCAGAGTGTTATCGCAGAGTTTGTTTACGGTTTTGTAGGTGGTCTGCATTTCTTTAACCAACCAATAACGTGTTTTCTTTTTTTCATCGAGTATTGCCTGAATATTTGTCTTAATCATAACAATCACCAATAAAATTTTAACATTATTCACATTATTATATAATTCACCAATTAGTAGTATACCAAAAGGTAATGCACTTATTGTTGACTTTGCAGAAATATTTTAGTATAATTAATTTGTGAAAAGAAATCCTCTCTTGAATGACTTTTCGCTGTTTTCGCTTAGCGGAAACAAAATTCCCCTGCAGTTTTGCTGTAGGGGAATACTTTTATCTGTTTTTAAGGTCAATATATTCTCTTTTCTGAGCAACACTCATGTATGCAGGACGGATGATTTTGCCGCCGTTTATGAGTTCTTCAATTCTGTGGGCAGACCAACCTGCAATTCTTGAAACTGCAAAAATAGGTGTATAAAGTTCACGGGGCAGACCAAGCATGTCATAAACAAAACCGCTGTAGAAGTCAACGTTTGCGCTGACACCCTTGTACATTTTTCTTTCTTTTGAAATAATTTCAGGTGCAATTTTTTCAACTGCAGAATAAAGTTTGTATTCCTTTGTCATGCCTTTTTCTTCAGAAAGTTTTTCAACGTAACCTTTGAAAACCTTTGCTCTGGGGTCAGAAACAGAGTAAATCGCATGACCGATACCGTAAATGAGACCGGCTTTGTCAAATGCTTCTTTGTGAAGGATTTTTTTAACATAATTTCTTACTTCGTCTTCGTCTTCCCAGTCTTTTACGTTTTCTTTAATGTTGTCAAACATCTGACAAACCTTGATATTTGCTCCACCGTGTTTGGGTCCTTTAAGTGAACCGAGAGCAGCCGCAATGGCAGAGTAAGTGTCTGTGCCGGACGACGAAACAACATGAGTTGTGAATGTTGAGTTGTTACCACCGCCATGCTCAGCATGAAGAACAAGAGCAAGGTCAAGGATTCTTGCTTCAAGTTCAGTATATTTACTGTCAATTCTCAGCATATGGAGAAGATTTTCAGCAGTCGAAAGTTCCTTTTTCGGCTCATGAATGAAGAAAGAACCTCTGTCACAGATGTAATATTCGTAGGCCTGATATCCGTAAACTGAAAGCAGGGGGAACATTGCAATTAACTGTAAGCATTGACGTACAACATTGGGAATTGAAGTGTCGTTTGCATTTTTATCGTAAGAATAAAGGGTAAGAACGCTACGTGCCAATGAGTTCATCATGTCCTCGCTGGGGGCTTTCATGATGATATCTCTTACAAAAGAATTGGGAAGCGAACGGTAACTTGCAAGAACGTTGTTGAATTCTTTAAGTTCATCTTCTGTGGGGAGATTTCCGAAAAGAAGAAGATAAGTAATTTCTTCAAAACCGAACCTTTTTTCACCTACGAAACCGCCGACTAAGTCGAAAATATTGTAGCCTCTGTAGTAGAGTTCACCTTCGCAGGGAATTTCTTCTTCGCCTGACTGACGTTTTGAAATAATTTCAGAAATTTCAGTAAGTCCTGTAAGCACACCTTTACCGTTAAGGTCTCTGAGACCTCTGTTTACTTTGTGTTCAACATAAAGTGACGGATCAATTTTACATTTCTCTACAGCTCTGTCTGTATATTTTAATATTTCGGGAGTGATTTCCGAAAAGTTTCTTTTTACTGAGTTCATAGTTTAAAGCCTCCTGGGGATTATGGAACTATAGGGAACTTCTAAAAACCCCTTGCACTAAACTATATTTGCTCTTTTTCCGTCATATGCACCAAAAATTCTTGTTAATGCGGCAGCATAAACTTCAAATTTTTAGCACATCTGACAAAAAAATATCTAAACATATTTTATACAATAGGTTTTAAGAAGTCCCCTATATTTTACCATAAAATCGCCAATACTTCAACAGGTGTACAAATTTGTTTACAATTTGAGAGCGTATTGTTAACATTTACAGTTAAAATTTAAAAGTAAGGGGTAAATAAATTATAATTTACCGTAAGTTGACGTTGCAAAAAAAAAAGACCCCCTGAAAAGAAGTATGAATTCCTTTCAGGGGGATTTGAACAATTCTTATTTAAGGTTGTTTTTAAGTGTTTCAAGTTCTGCTTTGAGTTCTGCAGGAACATTGCCACCGAATTTTTCGTTGTAGAATGCTTCAATGCCGGCTGCTTCTTCAATCCAGAGATCTTTTTCAACAGTAAGGATGCTCTTGAGAGTTTCAAGTGAAACTTCATCTTCGATACCGTCAAGGTTGATATCTTCAGCCTTGGGAAGGAAGCCGATTTCTGATTCTACAGCATCAACTTTGCCTTCGCAACGGTCAATAATCCATTCAAGAACACGGAGGTTATCACCGAAACCGGGCCACATGAAGTTGCCTTCGTCGTCTTTTCTGAACCAGTTAACGTTGAAGATTTTGGGAGCTTTGTCTGCATCGAGTGTTGCACCGATGTCAATCCAGTGCTGCCAGTAATCTGCCATATTGTAGCCACAGAAGGGAAGCATTGCCATTGGGTCACGACGAACAACGCCTACTGCACCTGCAGCTGCAGCAGTTGTTTCAGAAGCCATAATTGAACCAACGAATACACCGTGGTTCCAGTCACGTGACTGATAAACAAGGGGAGCAAGCTTTGCACGTCTGCCGCCGAATACGATAGCAGAAATCGGCACACCGTTAGGATTCTCGAATTCAGAGCTAAGTCGGGTCGTAGCCATGTCGTTCTGTGAGCCAAGGAGTG
>JAZOAY010000090.1:0-24685 GCA_045595725.1 Acutalibacteraceae bacterium
CAGGCAGGTAAAGACCCCTTTGAAATTACAACTGCAAAACAGACAATTACTGCAAAAGAAATCGTTGAAAATTTCGACACTATCGAGGGCAACGAGGTTTACATCTGCGGCAGAATTATGACATGGAGAGACATGGGTAAAGCAAACTTTATCGACATCCATGACCGTTCAGGCAGAATGCAGGTTTATGTAAGAATAAATGACATCGGTGAAGAAAGTTTTGCTGAGTTCAAAAAATGGGACCTTGGTGATATCGTTGAAGTAAAAGGTTTTGTTTTCAAAACAAGAAGAGGAGAAATTTCAGTTCATGCACATGCTGTGAAACTCCTTTCAAAATCACTTCAGCCTCTTCCTGAAAAATTCCACGGTCTTAAAGACGTTGACACACGTTACCGTCAGCGTTATCTTGACCTTGTTGTTAACCCCGAAGTTAAAGATACATTCGTAAAACGTTCTCTCATTCTCAGAGCAGTGAGAAATTATCTTGATTCACAGGGCTTCCTTGAAGTTGAAACACCTATTCTTGTTTCAAATGCAGGCGGTGCTGCCGCAAGACCTTTCATTACTCACCACAACGCTCTCAATGAAGATTTCAAACTCCGTATTTCACTTGAACTTTACCTTAAAAGACTTATTGTGGGCGGTATGGAAAAAGTTTATGAAATCGGCAGAGTTTTCAGAAATGAAGGCTGTGACACAAGACATAACCCTGAGTTCACACTTATGGAACTTTATCAGGCTTACACAGACTACAACGGTATGATGGACCTTACAGAAAACCTCTACCGTCACGTAGTAAAAGCAGTTCTCGGTACAACAAAAATTTCTTATAACGGTATTGAAATGGACCTTGGTAAACCCTTTGAAAGAATCACAATGGTTGATGCTGTTAAGAAATATGCAAATATTGACTGGAACGAAGTTGAAACTCTTGAAGATGCAAGACGTCTTGCTGACGAGCATCACATCGAGTACGAAAAGAGACATGGAAAAGGTGACATTCTCAGCCTCTTCTTTGAAGAATATGCCGAAAAACACCTTATTCAGCCTACTTTCGTTACTGACCATCCTATTGAAATTTCACCTCTTACAAAGAAGAAACCCTCAGATCCCAACTATGTTGAACGTTTTGAGTTCTTCATGAACGGTTGGGAAATGGCTAATGCTTATTCCGAACTTAACGACCCCATCGACCAGAGAGAGCGTTTCAAGGCTCAGGAAGCACTTCTTGCACAGGGTGACGAAGAAGCTAACACAACAGACGAAGATTTCCTCAATGCTCTTGAAATCGGTATGCCTCCAACGGGCGGTATTGGTTTCGGTATTGACAGAATGTGTATGCTCCTTACAGACTCACAGGCAATCCGTGACGTGCTTCTCTTCCCCACAATGAAATCACTTTCATAAAATGGAAAGAAATTATAAAATATCCGTGGCACTTGCCGCATACAAAGGCGAAGACTTTATCGGTGAACAGCTGAGTTCAATTCTGACTCAGCTGAGTGATACCGATGAGGTTATAGTTTCTGACGATTTCCCTCAGGGTAAAACAAAGGAAGTCGTAATGAATATAGCTGAAAGTGACGGAAGAATAAAGTATATTGAAGGACCCGGAAAAGGTCTGATAATGAACTTTGAAAATGCAATAAAAAACTGCACGGGAGATTATATTTTTCTTGCAGACCAGGATGACGTATGGCTTCCCGATAAAGTGGAAAAGGTAACCGAACAGTTTGAAAAAGGTGCAGACCTTGTTCTTCACAATGCAATGGTTACAGACGGAAACCTTAAAATCACAGACACATCTTTCTTCACTTCCCACGGAACAAAAACCGGTTATTTAAACAATATTCTGAAAAATTCCTATATGGGTTGTTGCATGGCTTTTAAGGCTGAACTTAAAGAAAAGATTCTGCCTTTCCCGAAAAATCTGCCTATGCACGACCAATGGATAGGTTTACTTGCCGAAAAAACAGGAAAAGTTTCACTTGTTGAAAAACCTCTTATTCTTTACAGAAGACACGGCTCTAATATGACAGGCGGTAAAACATCTTTCAAACAAAAAATTATGTGGAGACTCTCGATTGCACAGGAAATAAGGAAAAGACTCTCCACTTCCTATTGAGGTGCGAAATGGAAAAATATACGGTATCGGGATGTATCGTAACTCATAACAATATGAGAACAATCAAAGATACTCTCGATTCAGTTTTGGAATACACAAAAGCTCTCGATTTCAAGCTTTTTGTTGTGGATAATCTTTCAACTGACGGTACACCTGAATTTATCAGGGAAAACTACCCTCAGGTTGAACTTATTGAACCCGGCACAAACAAAGGCTTCGGCTCAGGCCACAACGAAGTCCTTGACAGAATAAATTCAAAATATCACGCCATTATAAATCCTGACATTGTTATCGACAACGATGTAATCAAAGTTATGGCAGATAAACTTGACGAAGATGAAAGTGCGGGAATGCTTTCTCCGAAAATTCTTTTTCCCGACGGAAGACTTCAGATTCTCGGCAAAAGAATGCCGAAACTTAAATATCTTATTGCAAGCCGTATGAGAAGCGGGGATGAACCTTCTCCTTTACTTGCGGAATATGCAATGCTTGACCGTGACCCGGATGAAGAATATCCCGTTGAAATTGCAACAGGATGCTTTATGTTTGTAAGAACGGACCTTTTTAAGAAAATCGGCGGTTTTGATGACAGATATTTCCTTTATTTTGAAGACTTTGATTTAGCATGTGAAGTAAATAAGGTTTCAAAAGTTCTCTATTATCCCAGAGCAATAATTTATCATGTATGGGGCAGAGAAAGTAAAAAGAACTTTAGGCTGAAATTTGTTCAGATTAAGTCAATGATTAAATTCTATCTTAAATGGATGGTTGGCAAAAAGAAATAAAACATAAAGGCGGTGAACTTTATGGGTGAAAAACTTGAAAACCTGAAAATTGTCAAAAATTCAAAATTCCTTTCGGATTTTGTTAAATACAGATTTCTTTTAAGCGAAATTGTAAGAAGAAATATTAAGGTTCAGTACAGAGACTCAGTTCTCGGTATTTTCTGGACACTTTTACAGCCCCTTCTTACAACAATTGTATTGGCTCTTGTTTTTGGCGGATTTTTCGGAAAAAGCGCAGACGGGATTTCAAATTACGTTATTTATCTTCTTTGCGGCAGACTTCTTTATGACTTCTTCAATCAGTCAACAAAGAGGGCAATGAAATCGGTAAGACTCAGTGCAGGCGTTATAAAAAAGGTTTATGTTCCCAAATACATGTATCCGTTGGGAAATGTGATTTCCTGTTTTATAACTTTCCTTATTTCACTCATTATTCTCGTTCTGTTTATAATCGGCTACAGTTTTACAGATAAAGCTGTTCCCATTACACCTTACATGCTTATGACAATTGTTCCCATAATTGTTCTTTTCCTCCTTTGTCTCGGTGTGGGAATGATTTTGGCTACCACAGCCGTTTTCTTTAAGGATGCAGAATATCTTTACGATGTTTTTTGTATGCTCCTTTTCTATGCAACACCAATCGTCTACGTTCTTGACAGCATGAACATGAATAAATATGTTCAGCTTGGAATTATGGCAAATCCACTTTATTCAATAATCAGTATGTTCCGCTCATGTATTCTTGACGGACAGATGTTCAATCTGAATCATCTGTGGTATTCTCTTGCATTCAGCATCGTATGTATTGTTATCGGTGCATTGATGTTCAGGAAAAAGCAGGACAAGTTTATTCTTCATATTTAAGAGGTGAGTATTATGTCAAATACGGCAGTGGAAGTTAAAAATGTAAGCGTAGTATTCAACCTTAACAAAGAAAAGGTTGACAATGTCAAAGAATATATTATAAAGCTTCTTACAAGGAAACTCCGCTTTACTGAGTTCAGAGCACTTGACAATGTAAGTTTTACAATTGAAAAAGGCGAGAGACTGGGTGTTCTCGGCTTTAACGGTGCAGGTAAAAGTACACTTCTCAAAACAGTTGCAGGTGTTCTCAAACCTACGGAAGGATCAGTTTCTGTTGAAGGTGTTATTGCACCGCTCCTTGAACTGGGTGCGGGTTTTGACTCAAATTACACGGGTAAGGAAAATATTTTCCTCTACGGTGCAACTATGGGTTATTCGAGAAAATATATTGAGGAAAGATATGACGAAATTGTTGAGTTTTCAGAGCTTGGTGATTTTATCAATGTTCCTATAAAAAATTATTCATCGGGTATGAGAGCAAGACTTGGTTTTTCAATTGCAACTGCAGTTGAACCTGAAGTTCTTATTCTTGACGAAGTTCTCTCCGTAGGCGATGCGAAGTTCAAGGCAAAAAGCGAAAAGAAAGTCAAATCCATGTTTGCAAAAGGTGTGACTGTTCTTTTTGTTTCACACAATACTCCTCAGGTCAGAAGACTTTGCGATAAGGCGATTATTCTTGACCACGGCAAAATTATTGCTTACGGTGAAGTGAATGAAGTCTGCGACAAGTACGATGAACTTGTCAAAGGCGGTAAAAAATAGACTAACGGCTATATCGTAGGTGACGTCCTGATTAGTGCAGAATGCAAAATTTAAAATGCAAAATGGACGGAGGGCGTTGCCCTCACCCAATTTTATATTATACTGATTTTAGCACGGTAGCCCGTGTGAAATTTCATCAGACCCTACGTTAAAACTTATGGTATCATTATATATGATAGCGTCGCAGACCCGACATTTTGCATTAAGAATCAGGTGTGCCCGACGCGCCGTTTATAATTTTACTGAATAAAAGGACTTGATTATATGAAAAAATTATTTTATTTTCTTTATTCAGTCTTCTTTCATCTGTTCAGGTTATTTCCCGTTAAGGAAAACAGAGTTGTTCTCCTTTCTCCCCACAACGCAAATTTTAAAGATAGTTTAATGTACATCAGGGAAGAATTTGCAAAAAGGGGAGATTTTCTCTTTACGGAGATAAGCAGCAGAGAACTTGACAGTATAAAGACTGCGGTGAGATTTTTCTCACTGAAGGCATATCGCCTTGCTACGGCAAAGTACATATTTTTAAATGATACATTCATGCCTATGGCAAACCTGAATTTTTCAGAAAAGGCAGTTATTGTCCAGCTCTGGCACGGTCAGGGGATACTAAAAAAATTTGTAATGGATACAAATCTTTCTCCTGATGTGAGAAAGAATGCTCAGAAATGTGCTGATAAATACACTTACGTCGTAGTGTCATCGAAAAAAGCACTTCCCATCTGTGCAGGTGCATTCGGAGTAAGTGAAAACAAATGCCTTCCCTTGGGACAACCTGCATCAGATGCACTTTATAAAAATACGAAAACTCATTTTTATGAAACTTTTCCTGAACTCAGAGGAAGAAAGACGGTTCTCTACGCACCTACATTCCGTGATGACCCTGAGGCAGATAAAGAAATTCTCACGAATTTTGATATAGAAAATTTCAACCGTGAATTAGGTGATGAATACTCCCTGGTAATAAGACTTCACCCCCAGATTCACACATCAGTTCCTGAAGAAGGAGTTTTCAATGCAACATCCTATGATGATGTGAACGAACTGATAAGAGAGTGTGACATTCTTATCACCGACTATTCATCAATATGTATGGAATTTTCAATGCTTGGAAAACCGATGCTTTTCTTTGCTTATGACCTTGAAAAGTACAAAAACGACAGAGACCTGTATTTTGAATACGAGGGATATGTTCCGGGAAAAGTTGTCAGAACAAGCGATGAAATGATAAAGGCAATAAAAAATAAGGATTTTGACTCGGAGAAAAACGAAAAGTTCAGAGAGTTCAATTTCGATTACTTTGACGGGAAATCTTCAGAACGTCTTGCAGATTTTCTTTTAAAAAAGTAAGGAGGTCAAAAAATGGAAAACAAACTTTCTAAAAGAATATGGCTGAATATTATAATTTTCAGCTTCATGGGAGGTGTTGCATGGAACCTTGAAAACATGTATTTCAACACATTCCTCTACGGCTCAATTTACGATGGTGTTTCTGCACATGCACTGGAAAATGTTATGGCACCTACAACAGCAATCAGCCGAATGGTTGCTCTCTCTGCAATAACTGCGGTTGTTACCACATTTATTATGGGTACACTTAGCGAAAAAATGAAAAAACGTAAGATTTTTATTTCTGCCGGTTATATGGTATGGGGTGTTATAACTGCTGCTTTCGGTTTCATTTCAAAAGAAAACATTGCAGTGCTTTTCAACCTTTCTGATGAAGCAAAAATTCTTGCTTTCTCAGCGTGGGCAGTTATTCTTATGGATATGCTTATGACCTTTATGGGATCGACAAGTAACGACTCAGCTTTCAATGCGTGGGTAACTGACGTAACAAACCCTGTGGTCCGTCCTAAAGTTGAAACAGCACTTATGTTTGTAGGCGTTATTTCAATGGTTGCGGTTATGGGTGTAGGAAGCCTTGCACAGGGCGGCGTGATTTCTTATAAGGTTTTTTTCTTAGGACTGGGACTTTTTGTGACCCTCTGCGGACTTGTAGGTCTTTTCACTATGGAAGAGCCTGAAATCAAAGGTGAAAAAACAAATTCAAATTATTGGAGCGACCTTTTCTACGGCTTCAGACCTTCGGTTATCAAGGGGAATTCAAAGCTTTATCTTGCACTTCTCGGCGTAGGTTTTTACAATATTGCAATTCAGGTTTTCTTCCCCTATCTTTTTGTTTATCTTGAAAAGGTTATTCTTCCGGGAGCAGATTTCGGAATAAAAACAATCATTACCGCAGTTCTTGCAATTGCAGCAATGATCACAGGTATAGTGTGTCTTCTCAAGGTCGGTAATAAGAATAAACTTGCATCATATCTTCCTGCAATAATTTTCTTTGTGGCAGGTTTGCTCATCCTTTCAACTTCAACAAATCTCATTGTAGTGCTTATCGGTATTGCACCTACAGTAATCGGATATGTTGTCCTTCAGATTCAGCTCAGTGCATCTGTCCGTGACTTCATCCCCGTAGATAAAGTCGGTCTTTTTCAGGGTATCAGAATGATTTTTGCTGTTCTCATCCCAATGGTTGTAGGTCCTGCAATCGGCGATATCGCATGTCAGATTTCTAACCTTACAATCGTTGAATATGGCGTTGAAAAGCTTGTGCCTTCAACAAGTATGTTCTTGTTCGCTGCAATTGTGGGAATTCTTGTTTTTATTCCTATTATCCTTCTGTCAAAGAAAAAAGCTTTCAGTACAACAGAAAAATAATTATTTACAACTTTATAATTAATTGGTTTCAGCCTCCCCTTGAAAATGCAAGGGGAGGTGTCTGCGTTAGCGGACAGAGGGGATTTTTTGTTGAAAACTATTGACAAAGAATAAAAACGGGTATATAATCCTTGCATAAGACGTCTTAAAATTAAATATGAACTTAAGGGGTGCTGATGAAATTCGGCTGAGAGTAAGGATGTTTTTCCTTTGACCCTGATAACCTGATACGGATAATGCCGACGTAGGGAATAAGTGAATTTGACCTTTATCCGTATGACTTTTGTCATACGGTTTTTCTTTTTCGGGGAATTGATTTTCACCGCCTTTTGTTCAGAAAGAAGGGAAAAAACATATGTCAGATAATTTAAGAAGAACAAGAATTTTAACAGAGTGTGCAATTATGATTGCCCTTTCCTGTGTGCTGAGTGTAATTACAATTTATAAGTTGCCACAGGGCGGTGGGATAACCGCTTTCAGTCAGGTGCCGATTATAATTCTCTCTTACCGTCACGGTCTTAAATGGGGTGCGTTTTCAGGATTTGTATTATCAATTTTTCAGATGATCACAGGTTTTGTCAATTTCAGTTATGTCAACACAATTCCCGCTTATATTGCTGTGGCAATGCTTGATTATATTGTTGCATTCACAGTTCTCGGACTTGGCGGAATGTTCAGAAATAAAATTAAAAATCAGGCTCTCGCCATTGGACTCGGTGCAGGAATTGTATCATTTGCAAGACTTATCTGTCACTTTCTTTCAGGTGTGACTGTGTGGGCAGATTATGCAGACGGCTGGAAGAATGTGTGGATTTATTCCCTTGCCTACAACGGCTCGTACATGGGGGTTGAAACTGCAATAACAGTCCTTGGTGTGGTGTTTCTCAGTGCAGTTCTTGATTTTTCAAAACACGACCTTATAAGAAAAAGAAAATAACAGTTGAAAACCCTGAAAAAATAGTGTATAATATATTTTTGATAATGTAATCTATACTATTAACATAAAGAGAGGTTTTTCAAGTGGCTAACCAGAAGAAAATGGTAGAAGAAATTACTTCAATGGATACTGACTTTGCCAAGTGGTATACAGACGTTGTGAAAAAAGCAGAACTTGCATCTTATTCAAGTGTGAGAGGATGCATGGTAGTACGTCCTTACGGTACTGCTTTGTGGGAAAATATCCGCAATGAACTTGACAGAAGATTTAAAGAGACAGGTCATGAAAACGTAATGATGCCCATGTTTATTCCCGAAAGTCTTCTTCAGAAAGAAAAAGACCACGTTGCAGGCTTCGCTCCTGAGGTTGCATGGGTAACGCATGGCGGTGAGGAAAAGCTGACAGAACGTCTTTGCGTAAGACCTACATCAGAAACACTTTTCTGCGACCATTATGCGGAAGTAATTCATTCATACAGAGACCTTCCCAAACTTTACAACCAGTGGTGTTCAGTTGTACGTTGGGAAAAAACAACAAGACCTTTCCTCAGAACAATGGAATTCTTCTGGCAGGAAGGCCACACAATGCACGAAACTGCAGAGGAAGCAATCGAAGAAACAGAAAGAATGCTTAATGTTTATGCATCATTCTGTGAAGAATGTCTTGCAATTCCTGTTGTTAAAGGTAAGAAAACAGACAAAGAAAAATTTGCAGGTGCTGAATCAACATATACAATCGAAGCACTTATGCACGACGGTAAAGCACTTCAGAGCGGTACTAGCCACTATTTCGGCGACGGCTTCTCAAAGGCTTTTAATGTTTCATTTACAGGCAGAGACAACACTCAGCAGTTCCCTCACGAAACATCATGGGGTATGTCAAGCCGTATCATCGGTGCAGTTATTATGACTCACGGTGACGACAACGGTCTTGTTCTTCCTCCTTTTGTTGCACCCACACAGGTTGTTGTTCTTCCTATTGCTCAGCACAAGCCAGGTGTTCTTGATAAGGCAAGAGAACTGACTGCAAGAATTTCTGAATTCTGCCGTGCTAAGATTGACGACAGCGATAATTCAGCAGGTTGGAAATTTGCAGAATACGAAATGAAGGGTGTGCCTCTTCGTCTTGAAATCGGTCCTAAGGACATTGAAAACAATCAGTGTGTTCTTGTTCGCCGTGATAACAGAGAAAAGGTATTCGTGTCCCTTGATGAACTTGAAACAAAAATCCCCGAACTTCTCAAAGCAGTACATGACGGTCTTTATGAGAAAGCACTTAAACGCCGTGAAGAAATGACATACAGCGTAACAAACCTTGACGAAATGATTAAAAACGCTGATGAACGCCCCGGCTTTATCAAGGCAATGTGGTGCGGAGACCTTGCATGTGAAGAAAAACTCAAAGAAGTTGCAGGTGTTACCTCAAGATGTATTCCTTTTGAACAGGAAGAAATTACAGACACATGTGTCTGCTGCGGTAAGAAAGCAAAGCACATGCTCTATTGGGGAAAAGCATATTAATAACAAAATAAATATCGCCGTTATCCTGTGAAAAGGATAACGGCCAATTTCTTTTTATAGCTTAAATTACAGCGAAATAACTGTTTTTGTCCAGTACGTAACGATATCGACAAGGATTTTGATGTATTCTGCAATGGCTTTTACTGTGGGATTGGTAATTTTTTCAAGGGGGTTTTCTGAGCCCTGAGGCATATCTTCTTTTGCGAAACCAACGATATATTCAACATTCTTGCCATTGTTCACAGTGTAACTGAAAGTTCTCTGACCGAGAGGTGTTACTGACCCGATTGACATATATGTAACCGTTGCAGTAATAAGTTTTCTGCCTTCTTCGGGCAATTTGCCGATTAAGTCGAATTCTGCTTTTTCACCCGCTTCAAGTACAGGTGAGCCTTTAAGATTTACTTTAAGGTCACAGCCATTGAATTCAACGGAGAGAATTTTCACTTTATCCTCTTTGCACACATTTTCAATTACAAACTTTGTATCTTTGTCTGCTGCAAAGCCTTCAACTGATTTGTCAAATGCTGCGTGTACTGTGTGGGAGGGGTTTGATGTGTAGTGGAACTGAGGATAGTCCGGGTTTGAATAGACGTTTTCGTATTTATCGTTGAGGACACCGTTAATGATAATTTCTCTTGTGAAATCATCTTTATATACCATTCCGTGGTAAAGTCCGTTTATAACCCATGTGTCATCGGGAAGATATGCAGTAGAAAGGTCACAAGTCATATCGGGAGAAACTTTGTTTTTGCCGTCACAGTCATTTATCTGTTTATAGCCGTCGGCAAATCTTTCTCCGTAGGGAGCACACGTGGCACCTGTTGATGCGTTAAGAGTGATAATAGCATCTGAATTTTCTGCCATTCCTGTAATGACGGGAATATCTGAACCTGCAACAATTGTAAGGTTCATGCCGTATTCATCCTGACATTTCTGCAGATTTTCCGCCATATTTGGGAGAATTTCATAGTGGAAACGGTCACTTATTTCGATTAATCCTGCTGCAACTTGGGGGTCAAGAAGTTCTTTTTTTGCCTCTTCGTAAAGCTCAGCCGGCATGAAATCCCACAAACTTCCCCAATAGAGGAGAAAACGGTGAGCCTGAGGAACGAGGGTGTCGTTGAGAAGGTCGTCTACAAAACCGAGAGCTTCAGATTTAAGAAGCCAGTCATAATCGTCTTCCCACATAAAACCATGCTGAATAAATGTAAGGAGAATTTCTTCTCTGAAATTAGCTTTTGCCATGAGAATGTCATAAGCAATGCCTGCACCTCCGATTGCAGGAATTGCCATAACCGCGTTGTCAACATCCTGCTTGTAACCGTAAAGAGCAAGGTAAGTTGCGGTAACTTGTCCGCCGTGGCTGAGAGAATAGATATTTACTTTATCTTTGCCCGTGTATTCTTTAACCTGTTGGATGTATTTGTCAAGTTCGTTTGCACAGTGTTCAGCACCGTAACGCCAGTCATTGTAGAAGTTGAAAATATTTTCATATCCCACATATTCTGCAAGTTTGTCCTGTATTTCAACTTCGTGTCGGTACTGTCCGTCGGGATGAAGTTTGATTACATTTGCAGAACATCCTTCTTCAGGCGTTGAATAATAATTCTGCAGAGGATAGAGGCTTGTGCCGTCAGGGAGAAGTGCCATCTTTCTGAACCACTCGATGAAATCAGTTCCCACAGCATCCTGAATTACAGAAACATCAGGTCTTTCTTTGCCTATGTTTTTGATTGTGTTTTCAAGAAGACCGAAAACCAAGTCAGCGGTAAATCCCCAGATATGTTCTTCGTTACCGTTTTCGTCAACATATTTAAGTGCTGAACCGCTGTAACCGGGAACGATGATAATCGGATATTCCGTTATATCATCCTTTGCAGATGAGTGGAAAGCAAAGGTTGTAAAAACGAGAATAAATACGAGCAATAATGATATAATTTTTTTCATTACAAATCCCTCCAATGAAGAAATTATATCACAGTTAAATTCCTTTGTAAACGAAAAATTAAAAATTATTAAGAACAGACAAACTCCCGGTATGTTGGGGGCATACCGGGAGTCCGTACTTTTTGTGAACTCATAAAAAATGAAAAAAATGAGTTCGGAGGGGGAAAATATATAAAAATCAGGAGTTGGCATAAATTTCTGAAACCTGTTGTTTCTGTTGCTGTGATTATATAATAACTCATATTTGTGGCGGTTTTGGTAAAAAGAAATGACCATTTGGTAAACATTTTATTAAAATCATGTCACGGATTTGTTGACAAATTATTACCTTTGTAATAAAATTTTCTTGAAAGGCGGGTTGCTTATGAAAGAAGTTTCTCACAAACAGGTAAATTTGACGAGCGGTTTCTGGAAAAAACGTCAGGATATTATAAAAGACGTTACAATCAGAAGCGTTTATGACCGTTTTTTTGACACGGGCAGAGTTGATGCTTTTGAAATGAAATGGAAAAAGGGTGACGAAAATCAGCCTCATATTTTCTGGGACTCAGACGTTGCAAAGTGGATTGAGGGTGTTTCGCTTTTCAGCGAAATCACACCTGAAAACATTGAGAAAATTGAACATATAATTGACCTTATAGAAGCGGGACAGGAAGAAAACGGTTATTTCAACATTTTCTTCACGGTGGTTCAGCCTGAAAACAGATTTAAAAATAGGACAGACCATGAACTTTACTGTGCAGGACATCTTATGGAAGCTGCAGTAGCATATTACCGCACAACGGGGAAAGACAGATTTCTGAAACTCATGTGCAGATATGCAGACCATATTGAACAGGTTTTCAAAAAAGAAAAAAGTGCTGCATTTACAACTCCCGGACATGAGGAGATTGAACTTGCACTTGTAAAACTGTATTCCGTAACAGGCGAAAAGAGATATCTTGAACTTGCAAAGTTTTTTATTGATGAAAGAGGAAAACGTGTTGAACACACTTACGGTGTGTTTACTGACGGACTTTATGACCAGAGTTTTCTGCCTGTAAGAGAGCAGGAAACGGCACAAGGACATTGTGTAAGAGCGTGTTATCTTTACAGCGGCATGGCTGATATTGCAAGGATTTATGATGACAAAGAACTAAAAAATGCATGCGAAATGATTTTTGATGATATTGTTAAGCATAAAATGTATATTACAGGCGGTATCGGTTCATCTCACATTGGTGAGGCTTTCACGATACCTTATGATCTGCCCAATATTTCCGCCTACACGGAAACATGTGCTGCGATTTCACTTGCGTTTTTTGCTCACAGACTTCAGCTTATGGAACCTAAAGCAATTTATGCGGAAGTTATAGAAAAGGTAATTTACAACGGATTTTTAAGCGGACTTTCACTTGACGGAAAATCATTTTTCTATGAAAATCCCCTTGAAATCATTCCTGAATTACGTATGAGGGATGTATGTGTGAAAGAAAAACCACATTCACCTATAACGGAAAGACTTGAGGTTTTCTCTTGCTCCTGTTGTCCGCCTAATGTGATAAGATTTGTTGCTGCAATAGGTGAGAATGCTTATACTTACGATGAAGATACGGTTTATGTTCATCAGTTTATGTCGGGTGAAGCAGAATTTGACGGTATGAAAATTTCACAGGAAACAGAATATCCTATGAACGGAAAAGTTACAATAAAATATCAGGGGCCTGCAAAGAAACTTGCGGTGAGAGTTCCTGAATTCTGTGAAGATATTGAAAGCGAAGACGGTTATGTCTTCTTTGATGTTGATGACGGTATGGTAACGGAAATTGATTTCGGGATGCCTGTTTACTGCATAGAGTCAAATTCCCGTGTTTATGAAAACTGCGGAAGATATGCAGCTATGAGAGGGCCTGTTGTTTACTGTGCCGAGGAAAAGGATAACGGAAAATATCTCAGAGATATTGTTCTTGATTTTTCTTCCGATATCAGGGAAGTGTATAGTGAAGAATATTCTTTGCCTGTTCTTGAAATGAAAGGCTTCAGAAGAAAAACGGAAGAAAAACTCTATTACAAAAAGAAAGATGACCGTGAAGAAATTACGGTAAAACTTATTCCTTATTTTGCTTTTGCAAACAGGGGAGAAAGTGAAATGCTTGTATGGTTGCAGGTTAAATAAATTACATAGAAAGAAGATTCAGAAAATGAGAAAACAGGATGAACTAAAAAAACTTATTGAGGAATCATATCCTTACAGAACAGAACTTCATGCTCACACCAAACCTGTAAGTACATGCAGTGATGTGCCTCCGGAAGAAGCGGTGAGACTTTATAAAGAGAGAGGATATACGTCGCTTGTTATTGCAAACCACTTTACCTATGATTATTTCTATAAGAGGGTAGGAACAAGAGATACCAAAACTGCGGTTGAATTTTATCTTGACGGTTACCGCCGTGCGAAAGCTGAGGGGGATAAAATCGGTCTCAATGTAATTCTTGCAGCAGAACTTCGTTTTTCAGAGGGCGAAGGAAACGACTATCTTCTTTTCGGAATAGAAGAAGATGACCTCTGTGAAATTTTTGAAATGCTTACAGGTAACGTGGAAGATTTTTATAAGAATTATTGTGATGAAACGAAGTTTCTCATTCAGGCTCATCCTATGAGAAACGGTCAGGTTGTAAAACCTGCTGAAACAATTGACGCTTACGAGGCTTTCAACCTTCATCCTAACCACAATTCGAGGCCTGCACTCGCAGCAAGATATGCAAAAAGTGTAAACATGCCTTTTGTTGCGGGAACTGATTTCCATGAATTCGGTCATGAGGGACTTTCTGCAATAAGAACAAAAACTCCGATCGTCAATTCACATGATGTTGTAAAAGCAATAAAAGAAAACGATTTTCTTCTCGAGGCAGACGGAAGTATAATAATTCCTTAAGACAATTGCACGGAAATCTTAATTTTTCTTTATTGACATACATTGATGAGAGTTGTATAATATTTGTGTAAAAACAATAAAAATTTAAAAAGGAGTGTATTGACATGAACAAGAAATTTATGCGTGTTATCAGTCTTATTCTTTCAGTTATGATGATTTTTGCTTGTGCAGTTACAGCAAGTGCCGATGACGGTGCAGCACCTGCAGAAAAAATTGAAGTAGAAATCAGAGTTGAAGGTGTTTCAAAAACTCTTGCAGAAAAGGAAGTCAAAGTTGACAAACTTTCAACACTTAAAGCTGCAATTGATGCAGCAGGTCTTGATGTTGTTTATGCTGAAGACGGCATTACAATCAAGTCAGTAAAAGGTGAAAGTGAAGTTACAACTTCAAAATGGCAGTATGCAATAAACGGTGTTATCAGAACTGATAAACTTACTGCATGTGTTCTTGAAAAGGATTCTGAAGTTATTCTTTACAATGCAACTGAGGATGCTGTAATTCCCTCATTTGATGCAACTGACGTTGCAGTTGGCGGTGTTGTTGTATTCAACGGTACAGACAAAGCAGGCAACGTTGCTCCCATCAAAGGCGCAACAGTAAAGTGGGAAAAAGGATTGAGCTTCTCTGAGTACGTAACTGACTCAAAAGGCAGAATTCTTATTTCTGATGCAGCAGAACTTTATGCAGGTGACCATGACGTTGAAATCATGAAAACAAACGCTTATGATGTTCCTGAAATCGTACGTATGGACGACATGGAAGTTGAAGTTCCCGAACTTGAAGATGTTACAAGTGAAACAAAAACTTTCTTTGAAGAGGCTTATGATTTCCTTTATTCAATCCTCAAGGGTGTTGTCGAAGTTTGGGTATTCTATATCAATGCAATTATCGGACTTTTCGGCGGTCAGCCTATTGCTTGATTTTCCGGTGTACGGAATAAGGTTTAACAAAATGTAAAATAAAGGCAGCAGAAGTTTGACTTTCTGCTGCCTTTTTGTAACTGCTTAAAAATATCAATCATCAACCACTACAAGAGAATATGTTTTCGATTTGTTATTCTGAGTATCGGTGAGAGTAAGAGTGTTATTTTCAACATTGTATGTATAATGAGATGTGATTTCTTTTGAATAAACTTTCAGCGTAATTGAAACTTCTTTTTCTGACTTGTCATAAGCATAAATTCCTTCAAGAGAGCCGTTGTAGCTTGTTTCAAGAACGGGGAGCTTGTCTCCGGGATAATAAATTTTCACACTGCCGTCTTCACGGAAAGTGTAACTTCCTCTGTCGGATGTGGAAATCCATGTTCCTTCAAGAGGATTTTTTGTTATATGATTTACAAGCAGAACAGTTCCTGCGACAAGTCCTGCCAGTACAATTCCCATAACGGAAAGGAAAATTATTCTTCTTGTTCTTTTCGACATAATAAAACACCTTCAGATTTTTCTTGTTACTATTATAACATATCATTCTGAAAAAACAAGTTTATTTAAAAACAGGACATATTTTTATGAAATTTTCTTGTTACTATTGACATAGAATTATAAATGTGTATAATTAACTGTGATACCTTGTGTATCACAGTTACAGGTTGCGGTGAGTAATTTATGTCAAAATTGCATGATTTATATAAAAGAACATACAGTCTGTCTGAAGAAAAAGATACAGAATTTTTTGATTGTGTCAGAGACTACTATTTCACGGAAGAATTTCAGTCTATGAGACCTTATATTCAGCATGGTTCAATTGACAGAATTCAGCATATTAACAGTGTGTCTTACATGTCATACAGACTTGCGAAAAAACTGAAACTTGATTATTACAGAACGGCAAGAGGAGCACTTCTTCACGATTTGTTTTATTACGACTGGCATGACCCTGATCCGTCACATCGGCTTCACGGGTATTTTCACCCCGGTTTTGCATTGAAAAATGCAAGGGAACTGAGTAAAAAGAACGAACTTGAACTGACTTTACTTGAGGAAAATATAATAAAAAGGCACATGTTCCCTTTGACAATTGTTCCGCCCAGGTTCAAGGAGTCAATTCTTGTATGTCTTGTGGATAAATATGTGGCAACAAAGGAAATTATAATCTGCTCCTCGGAAAAAAGAAGTAATGCATTTTTTGCAGGATTGAAAGGAGATAAGAAATAGTGGAAAAAGTTGTTGAATATATTCTTTTCTTTTTCTTTTACAGCATAATCGGATGGATTTCGGAAGTAATCTATTGTTATATAAAAGATAAAAAATTTACAAACAGAGGTTTCCTTTTCGGACCTGTTTGCCCTATTTACGGAACAGGTGCAATAAGTATGCTCCTTACGCTTACATGGTGTAAGGATATATGGTTCGGTAAATTTTATGCAGGACCGCTTATGGTACTTCTTATCGGTGTTGTTGTATGTGACGTTGTCGAATACCTTACAAGTTACCTTATGGAAAAACTTTTCCATGCAAGATGGTGGGATTACAGTAAGAAAAAATTCAATCTTCACGGACGAATTTGTCTGGAACACAGTACATACTGGGGGATTTTCTCAGTTCTGCTTATTTATCTCATTCATCCCCTGGGTGCGGAAAAACTTGCACTTCTTGTTCCTTATGAATGGAAAGTGAGAATTATGTGTATTGTTCTCACGGCATTTGTAATTGATCTTGCAAGAGCGGTGAAAAATGCAATCGATGTCAAGAAAATTGCAGATAAATACAAGTCGCTTAAAGAGAAAATTTCTGTATACACGTCAAAAGTTACCGGTAACCTGAAAGAAAGTTCTTTCTCGTCAATGAAAGATGATTTTATAGCACAGCTTAAAGAACTTAAAAATCAGATTACAGGCGAAAGGACAACTAAAAAAGGCAAAAAAAGATTCAATCGCATGTTTAAAAATAACCCTCATATTATGGAGTCTCTGAAAGAACAGGTTGACAAAATAGAAAAGGCAATAACGGATATGTTCAAGTAAACAGAATGCAGCAGTGTTTTTTAACATTGCTGCATTTTTAATTTACCGGTTGTCTGACATAAGATTCAGGTATTCTGCCCACAATAATCGTTTCACCGATAACAACTGTGTTTTCTACTGTTACTCCTGAATGTTTACCCGACATTACAATACTCATGTCGATTTCAAACCTTATCTGAATCTGGTGTCTTGTCTGGTTGATGCCTGTGCTTTCAAAAAGGTTTTCAATGGAACTTTTTGCGTTTCCCGAAAGGTTTATGTAGAAAGTAACTGGGGGTCCTCTTCCTGTGAGAATGTCGCTCCCCGTAAGAGTGCCTGCGGGAATTTTTATGGCACAGCGTGATGCTTGGTCGATTTTTTTTGCAATTGAATCAAGAATAAGTCCCTCTACGGTGTTTGTCAGATTTATATTTGTGTTGACGGAAATTATATTTCCGTCATCGTCATATCTGTAATCAACAAGTTCTTTGTAAATTTCATCTTTGCCGTCAATTACTTCTCCTACAGAATTGTTAATTGCCTGTATTGCAATGCTTTTTGCTTTATCCTCTGCCATTGCATAAATTATTGACGGAGCCTTTATTTCTATGAAAAAAGCGATTGATAAAAGAAGGAAAAACAAAAAGAAAACAGATATAAATTTTTTTACTTTGCTACTGAAAGAAGAATAATTTCTTCTGCGGAAAATTACTGTGTGTTTTTTCACACTCATCACCTGTATTTATTATATGTTATAGTTGAATTTTGTGTTTATGTGTGATAAAATCAAATTAATATATATTATGTTGAAAGGAAACCCCGACAATGAAAGTTAAAGAATTGACGGAGATACTTGATGGTACTGTAGTTTACGGTGCAGATTTTCTTGACAGAGAAGTTTATACTGCTTGCGGAAGTGACATGATGAGTGACGTGCTGGCGTTTGTTAAAGAACAGGCGGTCATGCTCACAGGTCTTGTTAATCCTCAGGTTGTAAGAACTGCGGAAATGATGGACATGAAATGCATAGTTTTTGTCAGAGGCAAAAAACCTGACTTAGGTATGATTGAGCTTGCGGAAGAAAGGGAAATTGTCCTTATTCAGACAGACCTTGAAATGTTCACAGCCTGCGGAAAACTTTATGAAGCAGGTCTTCGCGGAGGTAGCGGTAAATAATGAGTGAGTTGAATTTTAAGTACGATGTTCTGAAAGATGATTTTACCTGTGCAGGTGAGGCCTCAGGAAAAATCAAACGTACACTCAAGGACTTAGGCTTCGATTCAAATTTAATAAGAAACATTGCAATTGCCGTTTATGAGGGCGAAATAAATATGGTAATTCATGCTGACGGTGGTGTTATCACGTGCGATATTGCCCCTGATTGCATTACCGTAGTGCTTGATGACAAAGGCCCCGGTATACCTGACGTTGAGCTTGCAATGCAGGCAGGTTATTCAACAGCACCCGATAACGTCAGACAACTTGGCTTCGGTGCAGGTATGGGTCTTCCCAACATTAAAAAATATGCCGACGATATGAATATTGAAACTCAGGTGGGAGTCGGTACAAAGATTACACTTAAATTCATGGTGAAATAATTTTGATGCAGAATGCAAAATGCAAAGTGCAGAATTGTGGGAGGCTTTGCCCTCACCCATGTTATATTACGGAACCGTTGGTTCTCAGATGTAGGGGCAAGATATCATCTGCCCGCAAAATCCGATGAAACTTAATACGGTCGGATAGTATCCGTTCCTACGATGTTAAAATCGGTACTTATTACTTCTTCACTATTACTTCTTACTTCAATAAGGGGTGAATCTCTATGGATAAATATGCTCATTCCGTACGCCTTGACACAACGAAATGTGTGGGCTGTATGAACTGTATAAAAAGATGCCCTACCGAGGCAATCAGAGTGCGTAAAGGTAAGGCGAAAATGATTCATGAAAGATGTATTGACTGTGGTGAGTGCATCAGGGTATGTCCTCATCACGCAAAATATGCTGAACGTGAATCCCTTACAAGCATTGTAAATTATAAATACAGAATTGCACTTCCCGCACCTGCCCTTTACGGACAGTTTGCAAACCTTGACGATATAAATATCATTCTCAATGTTCTCAAAAGAATGGGATTTGATGAAGTTGCCGAGGTTTCAAAAGGTGCGGAGCTTGTGTCCCATGCAACAAGAAAACTGATGGCTGCAGGTGCTTTCAGAAAACCTGTGATTTCATCGGCTTGCCCTGTTGTGTGCAGACTTATCAGGATTTCTTTTCCGGAACTTATTCCGAATGTTGTAAACTTAAATGCTCCTTTTGAAGAAGCGGCAAGAATGGCACGTGAAAAGGCAATGAAAGAAAAGGGTCTGAAAAGCGAGGATATCGGTGTGTTTTTTATCACACCTTGTCCCGCGAAAATCACTGCAATTAAACAACCGCTTTTCAGCGAAAAATCAAACCTTGACGGTGCAGTTGCAATAAGTGATATTTATCCCGTTATGATGCAGCAGATGAAAAAAGTAACTGAAATTGAAAATATTCAGCACTCAGGAAGAATCGGCGTTGGCTGGGCAGTAAGCGGCGGTGAAGCATCTGCACTTCTTCTTGATAACAGTCTTCATGTAGACGGTATTGAAAATGTAATTAAAATCCTCGAAGAAATTGAGGATGACAAGCTTAATAACGTTGATTTCATTGAGCTTAATGCATGTACAGAAGGATGTGTAGGCGGATGCCTTACTGCAGAAAATCCCTACATAGCAAAGAACAGACTTCAGACTCTTAAAAAGTATCTTCCCGTTGCATGTAACAGAATAGGTGACGACAATGTTCCCCACGAAATGTTCTGGCAGAAACCTCTTGAAGAGCTTCCCGTAATGAGACTTTCAGGTAATATTGTCGATGCAATGCGCATGATGAACGATATAAAAGAAATTCAGAAAATGCTTCCTAATCTTGACTGCGGTACATGTGGTGCTCCATCATGTAAAGCCCTTGCAGAAGACGTTGTGAAAGGGTATGCAAGCATTGACGACTGTATGTTCCTTCTTCGCAAAAAGCTTGACGAAAAAGACATGGAAGACCTTATCCCCGCACCGTTCCAGAAATGACATTAAATGCAAAATGCAGAGTGCAAAATTTCGGGTCTGCGACGCGATGACGCGATTATATAATTAAAACTAACGGCAATATTCGGCTCCCTTGTGTAAAGGGAGCTGTCAGCGATAGCTGACTGAGGGATTGTAAATAAAAGAAAGGATTTTCAATATGAAAGTCAAAGATTTAGCAGAAAAATATTCAATGAAAATTCTCAATGCCGGTGACATTGAAACCAGAGAAGCACATGGCTGTTACTGCGGTGACCTTCTCAGTTGGGTAATGTCAAGAGCTAATGCAGATGACGTGTGGCTGACTGTTATGGGTAATATCAACTCAATCGGAGTTGCTGTCCTTGCAGATGTAGCATGTATAATTCTCACGGAAAATGCTGCCTTTGATGCAGATGCGATGAAGCGCGCAAGCGAAAACGGAGTAATTGTACTGCAGACTGAAATGAATACTTACGAAACTGCAATAAAAGTTTACGAAATGCTTAAATGAGAGGGTGAGTGAAATGGAACTGAATTATGATTTCCATTTGCATTCATGTCTCTCACCCTGCGGAGACAACGACATGACGCCCTATAATCTTGTCAACATGGCAAAGATTATGGGGCTTGATGCTATTGCTCTTACAGACCATAACACTTGTCTTAACTGTGAAGCTGCAATGAAGGTGGGCAAGGAAGCGGGTATTCTTGTGATTCCGGGAATGGAACTCTGCACAGATGAAGAAGTTCACGTTGTCTGCCTTTTTCCCGCTTTGGATAATGCTATGGCTTTTTCTGAATATGTGAGGGAAAGAATACCGCCTGTTGAAAACAGACCGAAGATTTTTGGTGACCAGTTCATTATGGATGAAAGAGATAATGTAATCGGTAACGAGAATTTACTTCTTACAACTGCTGCGAATGTGTCTCTTGACAAAGTTCCTGAAATTATGAAAGAGTTTTCGGGTGTTGCATTTCCTGCACACATTGACAGGTCATCCTACAGCGTTATTTCAAATCTCGGTATGATTGATGAATATATGGGATTTACCGCCGCGGAAATCACTAAAAATGCAGATAAGAATGAGTACATAAAAAAGTATCCCGTTCTTGAAAAAATGCACATTTTAACAAGCTCCGATGCCCATTATCTGGAGAATATCGGTGAAGGTGGTGGCAAAATCAATGCAGATGGTTGTGAAATTGACAAAATTTTGTCAATTTTAGCAAAATCGCGTTGAATTCGCAGTTTTCGTATTGATTTTTTATAACACACATGCTATAATATCAGCGTATGTTTTAGCAAATTGTTAATCACTTTTTAATTTTTGCAAAAAGTACAATTTGTGAAAAAGGAGGAACAGTAATGGTCAAAAAAATCAGCAAAAATCCTTTTAACGGCACTCCTGAGCAGGAAGCAAAGCTCATGGCTGTTATTGAGGAAAGCAAGCATGACAAAAGTCTTCTCATGCATGTAATGCAGGAAGCACAGGGCATTTATGGATATCTTCCGTTTGAGGTTCAGAAAATGATTGCTGACGGAATGAATGTGCCGATTGAAAAAGTTTACGGCGTTTCAACATTCTACGCTCAGTTCTCACTTTCACCCAAGGGTGAATATAACTTCTCCGTATGCCTTGGTACAGCTTGTTACGTTAAAGGCGCTCAGGAACTTATCGACAAACTTGAAGAAGTTCTCGGAATCGGTGCAAAGGAATGCACACCTGACGGTAAATTCTCACTTGAAGACTGCCGTTGTATCGGTGCTTGCGGTCTTGCTCCCGTTATAACTGTAAATGATGAAGTTTACGGCAAGCTTGAAGCAAAAGACATTCCCGGTATCGTAGCAAAATATCAGGCATAAGATATGCGTGAATTATCACTGAATATCCTTGACATTACCGAAAATTCAGTTTCAGCAGGTGCAAGTCTTATTGAAATTGATGTTATTGAAGATACTTCTGAAAAAACGCTTTCGGTAGTCATTCGTGATAACGGCAGGGGAATGAGCGAGGAAATGGTCGAAAATGTCCGTGACCCGTTCTGTACAACCAGAACTACAAGAAAAGTAGGTATGGGAATTCCCTTGTTCAAAATGGCAGCTGAAATGACAGGAGGACACCTTGAACTCAGTTCACAATTAGGTGTAGGAACGGTAATTGCAGCCCATTTCAAAACAGACAGCATTGATTTTACACCCTTGGGTGACATTGATGCTACAATTTTAACGCTGATAACAATGCATGAAGACATTGACTTCGTTTACCGCTTTAAAATTGATGAGAATGAGTTTGTTCTGAAAACATCAGACCTGAAAGCCATTCTCGGAGAAGTGAGCTTTAACGATATTGATGTCAGAATGTGGCTTAAAGACTATATCAGCGAACAGACACAAATTATTCGCGGAGGTGTAACATAAATGAAAACTCTTGAAGAATTACTTGCTATAAAAGCAAAAGCTCAGGCAAACATCACAACAAGAGAATCAGCTGACGGCAGCGCAGAAGTTACAAGAATTGTTGTAGGTATGGCAACTTGCGGTATCGCAGCAGGCGCACGTCCTGTTCTCAACGGCTTCGTTGAAGAAGTTTCAAAGAGAAATCTTAAAAATGTTACTGTTTCTCAGACAGGTTGCATCGGTATGTGCCAGTATGAACCTATCGTTGAGGTTTTTGCACCCGGTAAAGAAAAAGTAACATATATCAAAATGACTCCTGATAAAATCGCAAGAGTCGTTGCAGACCATATTGTAAACGGAAATCCTGTTGCTGAATACACAGTAGCATCACTTAAAGAATAAGGAGGAAAAAACATGTATCGTTCACATGTCCTTGTTTGCGGCGGTACCGGTTGTACTTCCTCAAACAGCGGTGCAATTATCGAAGCTCTTGAAAAAGAACTTGCAGATAAAGGTCTTTCAGAAGAAATCAAAGTTATCAAAACAGGTTGCTTTGGTCTCTGCGCATTAGGCCCCATCATGATTGTTTATCCCGAAGGTTCGTTCTACAGCGAAGTTAAAGTGGATGACATTCCCGAAATCGTTGAAGAACACCTTCTCAAAGGTCGTATCGTTACTCGTCTTCTCTATGATGAGACAGTTGTTAACGAAGCAGAAGTAAAATCACTCAACGAAACAAACTTCTACAAAAAACAGAAGAGAATTGCTCTTCGTAACTGCGGTGTTATCGACCCCGAAAACATTGAAGAATATATTGCTTATGACGGTTATCAGGCTCTCGCAAAGGCTCTGACAGAAATGACACCTGAAGAAGTTATCAAGGTTGTTAAAGATTCAGGTCTTCGTGGCCGTGGCGGGGGCGGTTTCCCCACAGGTCTTAAATGGGAATTCACATCAAAGAATGCTGCTGACCAGAAATACGTTGTATGTAACGCTGACGAAGGTGACCCGGGTGCATTCATGGACCGTTCTGTTCTTGAAGGTGACCCCCATTGTATCATCGAAGCTATGGCAATCTGCGGTTACGCAACAGGCGCTACAGAAGGTTACGTTTATGTACGTGCTGAATATCCTATCGCTGTTCAGCGTCTTCAGATAGCTATCGACCAGGCAAGAGAACATGGCCTTCTCGGTAAAAACATCTTCGGTTCAGGCTTTGACTTCGATCTCTTTATCCGCCTCGGTGCAGGTGCATTCGTTTGCGGTGAAGAAACAGCTCTTATGACTTCAATCGAAGGTAACAGAGGTGAACCCCGTCCCAGACCTCCCTATCCTGCAGTTAAAGGTCTCTTTGCAAAACCCACAACAGAAAACAACGTTGAAACTTTTGCAAACATTCCTCAGATTCTTCTCCACGGCGCTGACTTCTTCAAGTCAATGGGTACAGAAAAATCAGCAGGTACAAAGGTATTTGCTCTCGGCGGTAAAATCAAGAACACAGGTCTTGTTGAAATCCCCATGGGTACAACACTCCGCGAAATCATTGAAGATATCGGTGGCGGTGTACCTAACGGCAAAAAATTCAAGGCTGCTCAGACAGGTGGTCCTTCAGGCGGATGTATTCCCGCTTCTCTTATGGACACAGAAATCGACTACGATAACCTTACAGCAATCGGCTG
>JAZOAY010000091.1:0-16852 GCA_045595725.1 Acutalibacteraceae bacterium
TAATTCCTTGGAATGACGACACATTATATGCCATTCCTTCGAGCGTTGAAACTTCAACACATGGAATATTATTTGTAAAGGCTATACCCTTTACAGTTGCTAAACCAATTCTGACGCCGGTAAAAGAACCGGGACCATTTGATATTGCGATTGAATCAATATCATCTACAGTAACATTAGCCATTTTCATGCAGTTATCAATCATCGGAAGCAATGTCTGGCTATGCGTAAGTCCCGTGTCAGAATATACTTCACTTAATACTGTATTATCCTTTAAAATTGCAGCACTTGCTGATGTAGCCGAACTATCTATACCTAATACTATCATTTATGTATTTGCCTCCCCCGGCTTGTATATGGAAATTATACGCTGATTATCATCTTCGCCTTTTTCAAATTCAATCCTGATATATGACTCCGGCAAAACATTTTCTATGTTTTCGCTCCATTCAACAGCTAGTATACCTCCCATATCAAGGTAATCAAAAAAACCTGTTGAATATAAATCATCCCATGTGCTTATTCTATACATATCAAAGTGATACAGGCGAGGATTTCCACCATAATCATGAACAATAGCAAAAGTAGGACTGCTTATTTCAGAAGTATTTCCAAGACCTGATGCAAGGCCTCTGACAAAAGCAGTTTTTCCCATTCCGAGCGTACCAAACATAGCAAGAACTTCATTACCTTTTAATGTCTGCGCAAATTCAAAAGCAATTTTTTCTGTTTCTGATGCGCTTTTTGAAAAAAATCTATCCATAAAACTGCTCCAAATACTCTTTTATAAATATTATATCACTTTTCTGCAAAATGTAAATATATATACAAGAAAAAAGCTGTTTACGTCGGCATCCCAACATAATACAGCTTTAACAGTCATCTGCAAACGCAACTTTCAGACTGTATTCTTATTATATTCATTTTTAAACCGTTTACTATAGGTAAAATATAGTAAAAAATATTACTTAAAAGACTTGCTTTTTTTCTTCTACTGTGATAGAATATAACGAAATATAATTCGGAGGTAGTTTTAATATGACAGGTTATGAAATAGCTTTGGCGATCGGACTTATTCTTTTGTCTTTGTTCCTCATCGTTGTTGTTCTCCTTCAGGAAAGCAAATCAGCAGGTCTCTCAGGTGCAATCGCCGGTGGTGCAGACACATTCTTCGGTAAACATAAGGGTCGCACAATGGAAGCAAAACTTGAAAAAGCAACAAAAATTGTTGCAATTGTATTCTTTGTACTTACACTTGTTTCATGTTTCCTTATTGCTTTCTTCAGAGGCTAATTCCGTAAAAATTCGGCTCACCTTTCGGGTGAGCCTGTTTTTTTATAAACTTTTATTTTTTATATTGCATTAACTTAAAATTAAAGATATAATATATACAACTACATTACAGAGGTGCTTTCTTTGGAAGGTTTACGTAAAAATTTAAATAAAATTTTCAAAGGTACAGATTGGTTTCTGATGTTGTTGTGTTTCATTGCATCAGCATTCGGTGCAATACTCGTTCACAGTGCAACATTGAACACGCTTACTGAAAATCAGGTTATATCGCGTGATACAAGAACAATGTTGCTTGCTATTGCACTCGGCTTCGTTGTTGCTTTCATAATTTCAATGATAGACTATGAATTGATAATTAAAATATGGCCTGCAATTGCTGCGGTAGCACTTCTGCTTATGGTTTCGCTATTCTTCTTTGGTGTCGGACCTGATGCACGAAGTGACGCAAAAACCTGGCTTAAAATTACAAATTCATTTTATTTTCAGCCATCCGAAGTTGTAAAAATAGCTTTTGTAGTCACTTTTTCGGTTCATCTTGAGCTTGTATCAGATAAAATTGACAAGGTAATTAACGTGCTGATGCTTTCAGGACATGCTCTGGTATATGCTGGTCTTGTTGCAATTACCGGTGACATCGGTTCCGCTCTTGTTTTCCTTATAATTTTTGTAGGAATGATGTTTGTTGCAAATGTTAAACTCAGATATTTCGCTATCGGTCTCTTGGGTGTTATTGCAATGATACCTATAGTCTGGACAAAAGTATTCTCGGAAATTCAGAAAGAAAGATTTCTCGCTTTACTTTTCCCGGAATCATACGGAGATGTTATTTATCAGCAAGATAACTGCATTAAAGCTATAGGCTCAGGCGGTTTATTCGGAAAAGGACTTTTTAACGGAACTTTCACGCAAAACAGTATCGTTCCCGAAAGCAAAAACGATATGATTTTATCGGTTATCGGTGAAGAATTGGGATTTATCGGTTGTCTAGGTCTTCTTGTACTATTTACTTTTATCGTTTTGAGAGTAATAAATAATGGCAGACGCTCAAAAGATAATGCAGGTACACTTATCTGCTACGGTATTGCTTTCATGATTCTTTCACAAATAGTAATTAATATCGGAATGTGTCTTCAATTATTGCCTGTTATCGGCATCACTCTTCCATTTATGAGTGCCGGCGGTTCATCGACACTTTCAATTTACGTTGCCATTGGTCTGATAATGAGCGTTTACAGACAAAACATTGATACAGAGCCTGAGAATTTTATAATCAGCGGAACAATAACGCCCTATTCAAATTATAAAACAAAATAAATTCAGCCCGAAACAGCAAATGGTTGTTCCGGGCTGAATTTTTATTTCATGTTATCAAAATATTTTCCAAGTACATCAACGTAAGACATGCAATCAAGTCTCTTATCTTTTTTACAATTGGCATGGATTTCTGAAATTTGATCGTTAGTTACCTTACATGATGCTTCAAATGCCTTTTCAAAAGACTCAAATGTCGCATCATCAGAAATATATCCATTGACTCCGTTTGAAATATAATCTTTCAAGTCACTTGTGGGAGTTGTAACTGAGGGAACACCCATTGCAAGACATTCAGAAAATTTTGTGGGGAATCCCGCAAGTGTAGGCTGAGATATCAGACGTGCAAAAACTGAAAAATCCGCTTTCGCAATCGCTTCGAGGCAAGTTTTATTGTCACAAAAACCGTGGAATGTGATTTTCTCATCTTTCGCCGCCGATTCAAGATCCGGGAACTGTTCAACAAAATCTTCAAGTGAAATACCAAAAATATCAAATCTCGCATGTGTAGGCGCATATTTTGCAAAAGCTTTTACACACCAATCAACTCTGTCCTTACTACCTTTATAACCGGGATTACCTGAATAAACATATCTCAGTATACCATCATTCTGATATTCGGGAAGATTCTGAAATCTTTTATCAGTTGATACTGTCAATGACGGAACAACTATACAGTTGCAATTATGTTCTTTAGTGTAATAATCATAAAGAAAATTACTGATAGTTATAACATTCTTAATTCTTGGTTTAAGAACTTTTACATAAACTTCTTCATCAAGTTTCTTGTAAGTTCTTCTTATAATATTTCCTGCAAAATAGTCAAACCAATCTTCCGTATCTGACACCATATGTATACCATGTTTTTTAGCAAATCTCATCAAACCGTAAAAATTTGTTGAACCGATACTGCAACAAACAATTGAATGGACACCTTCATCAAAATATTCAGATATCAATTTAGTAAGATTCTTGTACACTACAGCATCTTTTATCCAATCAATATTTGAAATTGGGTACGGAACGTTATAACAATCAAAACCGTTTACTTTAAAAAATGTTTCTTTTATATTTTTCGAGGTCTTTTTGTTTTTACTGTAACCAATAAGTACCGGTTTATATCCTGCTTCTCTGAGAGCAATACAGTTTGCAAGAACCCTGTGCGCAAGCGCATTTATATCCGGCAATTCCATATGAGCGATATAAAAAATCACTTTACCGTTTTCTTTATTTTTGGTTTTCATTACATTACCTCACAAAACTAAATAAATTTCAGGTACATTTTATCATAACAAAGCCAAAAGGTCAATCTACGCCGCATCTTTATTTGAAAAGTATAACCCGTTAAATTCGTTAATACCTTCTTCAACAAGAGACATAGTTCTTTTGTACGAATCTTCTGCTGCAGATAATTCATAGTCATTAAGATTGAATTTATTTTTCCAATCGTTGACAGATTTATCAAGAGGTATAACCCTGTAATTACCATCAGACAAATCAACCCAAGTCGGAATACATTCAACAGATTTAACAGTTATTTTTCCGTCACCGTATTTTTCAAAGTTGACCGTAAAAATCATACCGTCCTCTGTATTTCCTGTAGAAAGGTTCATGAGGTTTTTACGTTGATTAGATATGAAATTACCTAAAGAATATAAACAAACCGTTCTTTTGCCTGAAATTTCAGATTTTATGACCTCTACAGGTTCAACAACATGAGGATGACCACCTATAATCACATCAACCCCCAGATCACACATTTTTTGTGCCATTTCTGTCTGATATTCATTTGCATCAAGCAGATATTCCGTACCCCAATGAGGATAGACAACGATTATTTCAGCACCGTCATTCTTCATTTGTTTAATTTTAGTTTGCAAATCAGAATAGAACACATCAAGCTTATCATAGTTAAAAGAATTTACAAGATTAACCGCATTTTTATCAATTAGTATACCATTGATAGCTTTATTACCCTCGCCTGTTGAAGGTGTTTCATAAGTATAATTGACAATGCCGATTTTTATACCGTTAACATCTACAACATTGTACAGTTTTTCTGTATTATCTTTTGCAACCCCTGTATATGCAAGTCCCATATTTTCGATAACACCAATTTTGCGAATAAAACCTGCATATCCGCAGTCAAAGGTGTGGTTATTTGAAACAGCCAACATATCAGCACCCATATTTTTGGCTGCAGTAACAATAGAATCAGGACAATTGAAAAGAGGATAACCGGAATATTTCATGCCGTTTTCAGTACCACCCAAAGAAACTTCCAGGTTAGCTACACAGTAATCAGCCTTTTCAAGATATGGTTTTACATACTGAAAAATTGGATTGAAATCATATTCACCATCTGATGTATAAACGCTGTTAAAAACAGGTGCGTGAATAAGCAGATCACCTACACTTGACAAAGATGCAGTTGCAATTACTTTATCAGGTGAAATGTTATTTTTATCTGATGATGTAACATCAGGAGAAACATCTGCAGGCTCATTTCTGTAAGGTAAATCAATAAAATTTGAAACAACAAATAATACTGAAACAGTAACGATAATTGTAAGAAGAAATGCTTTGAGAAAACGCTTTGCAGGATTTTTAGATTTACTTCCTGACATCTCAAAACCTCCAATAATTATAATTTTTTAAGTTTTGCATAGGCAGCCATGATTTTTTTCGTACTTGCTTTTTCAAAGGCAATTTCAAGGAAATAGTCGCCTCCCACAGGTTGTACCGAAAGAATAACACCTTTACCGAATGCATTGTGTATAACAGTATCCCCCACTTTATATGTTTCTTTTGAACCTGCGGAATCTGTTTTTGTCTGAACAGATTCATTCTTTGAGCTATAATGTTTCGGAATGGAATATGATTTTTCTGTCTTTGTTTCCTGAGGCTGGAACATGATTTTCTGTGCGGTAGTAATACTGTTTTTAGAAATATTATCAATAAGTTCCGCCGGAATTTCCGAAACAAATCGTGACGGTCTGTTGTGAGTGGTTGAACCGAAAAGCAATCTTGTTTTTGTAGCTGTGAGATATAATTTTTCTTTTGCTCTTGTGATACCCACATAAGCCAGACGGCGTTCCTCTTCTACTTCTGAAGGTATATACATTGACTGCATACCGGGGAAAATTCCCTCTTCCATACCCGCCATGAAGACATAAGGAAATTCAAGCCCTTTTGCCGAGTGAAGTGTCATCAAAGTCACGGTATCAGCTTCTGCATTATAGTTGTCAATATCCGTCATGAGAGAGACTTCTTCAAGAAAAGTCCCGAGAGTAGCATCTTCAACTTCTTCCTGATGTTTGAGTAAGTTAGAAGACAATTCATTAAGGTTTTCCGTACGGTCAACATAGGTTTCTTTGTCAAGTGCGAGGGAGTCAAGATAACCACTTTCGGTCATAATAAGTTCAAACAATTCATTTAATTTGAGGGACTCGGACTTCATTCTGACTTCTTCCATCATAGAAATGAAACAGTTAATTTTGTTTGCAGCATGTGAAAGAACAGGATAATCTTCAGCGTTTTTCAGCACTTCATAAAGGCTTGTACCAAGGCCTCCCGCTATTTCAAGAGCATGGTTGATGGTTGTATCACCGATACCCCTTTTAGGTTCATTTATTATTCTTCTTAAACGAATATCGTCAGAAGGATTGTTAATCACAGTAAGATAAGCAAGCGCATCCTTAATTTCCTTACGTTCATAGAAACGATGACCACCGATAACTCTGTAAGGTACAGCAGAACGCACAAGAGCATTTTCAATAGCGTTCGACTGTGAGTTCATACGATAGAGAATTGTATGGTCTGACCATTTTCTGCCGTCAGAGACATTATCAATAATGGTATCAGCTATGAATCTTCCTTCTTCTCTTTCATCATAAGAAATTGAAAGAGTAATCAACTCGCCTTCACCATTATCAGTCCACAGATTTTTGCCTTTTCTTCCTTCATTATTAGCGATAACAGCATTTGCTGCATCAAGAATATTCTGAGTTGAACGGTAATTCTGTTCAAGGCGAATCACCTTAGTGTTTCTGTACCGCTCTTCAAAAGAAAGAATGTTTTCAATTGTTGCGCCTCTAAAGCGGTAAATACTCTGGTCATCATCACCAACTACACAGATGTTTCTGTGTTTGGCTGCAAGAAGCTCTGTAAGTCTGTACTGAACATGGTTTGTATCCTGATATTCATCAACCATAACATATCTGAATTTATTCTGATAATACGCAAGCACATCGGGACACTCTTCAAAAAGTCTGACGGTATTTACAATAATATCATCAAAATCCATTGCATCAGCATTTTTCAGCATCTGCTGATATTTGATATATGCCCGTGAAATCATCTGGAGCCTTATATCACCGCCTGCGTTTTTTGCATATTCTGCAGGAGAAATCAAAGAATCTTTGGCATGACTGATTTCACTAAGCACTGTTTTGACAGGAAGCATTTTGTCACTGATTTCAAGCTGTCTCATGCATTCTTTCATCATACGTTTACTGTCATCAGTATCATAAATAGTAAAACTTGAAGAAAATCCGATTTTATCTCCGTCGCGTCTTAAAACTCTTGCACAGAAGGAATGGAATGTACTTGCCCAGATATCTTCACCCTGAGTACCAAGAAGATTCACAAGTCTTTCCTTTAATTCACCGGCAGCTTTGTTGGTGAATGTTATAGCAAGTATCTGCCATGGCTTTGCTGCATCAACAGAAAGTAAATCTTCAATATCGAAAATATCAGTTGTTTTTCCGTCAAGGTAATCCTGCATCAATTCAATATCATAATCACTTACCTGAAAATAACAATCCTCCGAGTTATATGCTTTACCGAATTTTATCAGATTATAAATTCTGTTTACTATAACAGTTGTTTTACCGCTGCCTGCACCTGCAAGAATAAGAAGAGGTCCATCAGTATGAAGAACAGCTTCCAACTGCATTGGGTTCATTCGTGAAAATTCTTTTTCAATTATTCTTTTTCTCAATTCTAAAAACTTATTCATGGTTTCACCTTTAAATTTTGTTATCAACATATTTTATCATTTTCAGACAAAATATTCAATATAAATATTGAACTAAAAACTGAGAACTGATATAATAATTTCAAATTACTACGGAGGTTACGCTTATGAGATGTGTCATAATCGGTGGTGCCGATATAGGAAATTACGAAGAAATAAAAAAAAGCCTAAAAAATGACGATTATTTTGTTTTTTGTGACTGCGGTTTAAAACATAAAGATAAATTAAATATTGAAGCCAGCCTTATTGTTGGTGATTTCGATTCACACAACAGACCTGAAACAGACATCGAAACAATAATTTTACCCAAAGAAAAAGACGATACCGACACATTTTTTGCAACAAAAGAGGCAATAAGAAGAGGTTATGACGATTTTTTACTCATCGGAGTGGTTGGTAACAGACTTGACCATACACTTGTAAACGTGTCAATTCTCAATTATCTTTATGAAAACGACAAAAAGGGAAAAATAATTGATGATTACTCGGAAATGGAAATGGTTGCTGATGATAAAGTTTTTGTCACAGATAATTACTCCTATTTTTCACTTCTGAATTTATTCGGAATCAGCGAAGGAGTAACAATTAAAAACGCAAAATTCCCCCTTGAAAACGGAGTAATCACACCTGAGTATCAATATGCCACAAGTAATGAGGTGTTAAAAGGACATATAGCTGAAATCAGCGTAAAAAAAGGTAAATTACTTCTGATAAAAGTAAAATGAGCAGTGAATTTTTTCACTGCTCATAATTATTTTACCATTTAACATCCCAACGTGAAGATGCTTTACCTGCACGTATGGAATTATCTTTAACTATTTTTTCTTTTGGTTTTGATGTTTTAACTCTTTCCATGAGAAGATTTCTATGCTCTTCTGCATCAAAAGGTATTTCAACAGTTTTACCTAGCCAATCAGAAAGATGAATGGCATTTGAAATCGTCAGACCCTTTATGCCATCATAACCGGGAGAAATCAGTTCTTCACCAAAAAGGATAGAATTAACAAAATTCTGTAAAATCTGATTATGTGCTGAAACATCAGAGTTTTCGGGTATGTACTCTGAAAAATCATATGTTAAATTTTTATAATCTTCTGTTGAATAATATCTGAACTCTTTTTCAGAAACAGGATATTTCCACATGGAGAGTTTTCCGTTTTCAATGACGATTTTTGCTCTGTCACATGAAATTTCAAGTCTGTTAGTACCTGGTTTTTCACCTGTTGAAGTGAACAAGGCTCCCGTTGCACCATTTGAAAATTCAAAAAAAGCAGATACATCATCCTCAACTTCAATATCATGATATTTTCCGTAATAACAGTGAGCCGTAACTTTCTCAGGCATCCCCACAATCCATTGCATAATGTCAATATTATGCGGACACTGGTTAATAAGCACACCGCCGCCTTCATCTTTCCATGTTGCACGCCATGAACCGGAGTCATAATATTCCTGTCTTCTGTACCAGTTTGTAATAATCCAGACTACTCTTTTCAGTTCTCCTGCTTCACCTGAAAGCATCAATTCACGAGCTTTTCTGAAAATGGGATTTGTTCTCTGATTATACATGATACCGAAAACTTTTCCGCTTTTTTTTGCAACGGAATTCATTTCCTCAACCTTTTGCACATAAACTCCCGCAGGTTTTTCTGTTAATACATTGAGGCCTTTTTCAAACGCTTCAATTGCGACAACAGGATGAAGATAATGAGGCGTAGCGATGATTACAGCATCCAATTCCTCTGAGGAAAGTAAATCTGAATAATTATTGTAAGTTTTAACACCGTGAAGGTGTTCTTCAGCCCAGTTTATCTTATTTTCATCAATGTCACAAACAGCTGCAAGCTGAGCGTTTTCAATCAAACCGTCATATAAATTTTTGGCATGGCTGGAACCCATGTTGCCGATACCAACAACACCAAACCTGACTTTTTCCATAAAATCAGCCTTCTTTATTCTGTTCTTGCCTTTTTGATATTTTCTATAAATGCTTTTGCATTTGCTGTGATATCACCTTTGGTAAGACAACTGCCGGCACCTACAGCAACTGCACCTGCTTTTATCCATTCACCCACGTTATCAGCGTCAACACCGCCTGTAGGCATAATCTGTACCCAAGGCAAAGGACCTTTGATATCCTTTATAAATCTGGGACCGCTTAAATCACCGGGGAAAAGTTTGAGAACATCAACACCTGCTTCCATCGCAGTTACAGCTTCAGTAATTGTAAGAACACCTGCCATTGATGCAGTTCTGTACCTGTTGCAGAGTTTAGTAACTTCAGGATTGAAATGAGGTGAAACAATATACTGTGCACCTGAAAGAAGTGCAATTCTTGCAGTTTCGCTGTCAAGAACAGTTCCTGCACCAAGAACAATATCATCACCGTATTTTTTGGCAAGGTCTTCTATTACGTGATGTGCAAAAGGAACTGAGAATGTAAGCTCAATAGCATCAATTCCCCCATCAATACATTTTTCAACAATGTCAAATGCTTTTTCTGAGTTTTCAGCGCGAACAACAGCAACAATACCCTTATCTTTAATTCTTTCAATAACTCTTTCTTTAGTCATAATATTCTCCTCCTATTATACACCAGAATATGCTGAGAAACCGCCGTCAATGGGAATAACAACACCTGTAACAAAACTTGACATACTGTCATCAAGTAAAAATCTTACAGTCCCCATAAGCTCATCTGCTTCACCAAATCTTCCCATTGGTGTTGCTGCGAGAATTTTATTTGTTCTTGGAGTTGGAGTTCCGTCTTCATTAAACAGAAGTCCTCTGTTCTGATTTGTAACAAAGAAGCCGGGTGCAATTGCATTAACTCTTACACCTGAGTTCGCAAAATGAACTGCAAGCCATTGTGTAAGATTAGAAACTGCTGCTTTAGCACCGCTGTATGCAGGAATTTTTGTAAGAGGTGTGTATGCATTCATTGAAGATATGTTAAGAATACTGCCCTTTTCACCCATTACAAAATCCTTAGCAAATACCTGTGTAGGAAGAAGTACGCCAAGGAAGTTAAGATCAAAAACAAAACTCACACCCTCAGGCTGAAGATCGAAGAATGAAACAACATCTTCTTTATCAATATCTTCGGGATTGAAATATTCATTTGTTGTAGTTCCTCGGGGATTATTACCGCCTGCACCGTTAATGAGTATCTGACATTTTCCGAAAGCTTTGTTTACTTCAGCATGTGCATTTTCAAGGCTTTCCTTGTCAAGAACATTAGTTTTAACAGCAATTGCCTCTCCGCCGTCTTTTTTTATTTCATCTGCGAGTTTTTCTGCAGCATCAATATTAATATCAAGAAGTGCAACCTTGTGGCCGTCTTTTGCAAGTTCTTTTGCAAAATTACCGCAAAGAATACCTCCTGCACCTGTAATTACTATAACTTTTGATTCCATATTATAACTCCTTATTTTGAGGATTTCTGAACTGCTTCAATAAGTCCTGTAAGATATGTTGCACCCAGTGCTCTGTCAAAAAGACCGTAACCATATCTTCCTTTTTCACCCCATATCATTCTGCCGTGGTCAGGACGTACATATCCTTTGAAACCGCTTTCATGAAGTGCTTTTACAATTTCATACATATCAAATGAACCGCATGAGCTTGGATGAGCAGTTTCCATAAACTGTCTGCTGCCGAGATGTTTTACATTTCTCAGATGTGCAAAGTGAATTCTACCCTCATACTTCTTAATCATTTTCACAAGGTCATTGCTTTCACTTGCACCGAGTGAACCTGTACAGAATGTAAGACCATTTGCAGGAGAATCGACAAGTTTTAAGAATCTGTCAAGATTTTCTTCATTTGTAATAATTCTCGGGAGACCAAAAATGCCCCATGGCGGATCATCGGGGTGAATGGCCATTTTAATTCCTGACTCCTCAGCAACAGGAATTACAGCCTCAAGGAATGTTTTAACATTATCCCACAATTTTTCTTCACCAAGTTCTTCATACTGCTTAAGAAGGTCTTTAAGCTGTTCTTTAGTATAACTTTCATCCCAACCGGGAAGTGAAAGCTCACTTGTAAGAGGATTCATCGAAAGAACAGTTTCTTCATCATAAGCAAGACCGTTTGAGCCGTCTTCGTGAATGTGTTCAAGTTCACTTCTGAGCCAGTCAAAGACGGGCATGAAATTATAACAGATACATTTAACTCCTGCTTCTCCCAATCTTCTCACGTTTTCACAGTAATTTTCAATAAGCTGAGGCGCTCTTTCATTGCCAAGTTTGATATCCTCGGGAACAGGAACACTTTCAACAACTTCAAATTCAAGACCTTTGTCGTTAGCTTTCTTCTTAAGTTCTGCAATACTCTCTCTTGACCATACACCGCCTGCAGGCACATCATAAACCGCAGAAACAATACCGGTCATCATTGGTATCTGTCTGATGTGGTCAAGAGTTACGGGATCATTATCTCCGTACCATCTGAACGTCATTTTCATGGCTTTTTCTCCTTTATATTTTTATTCTTCAAGTTTATTTTTGATATTATTATAACAAATATTCTCTGCAATTTTCACTGCGCTTGACACAGGTGCGAATTCCCCGTTTACAACTGCATTTCCCAAAGAATTTGAAAGGATTCTTCTGAAATAATCATGACGTGCATAAGAAAGAAAACTTCTGCTGTCAGTAAGCATACCATAGAAAGTACCGATTGCAGATGTTTCGCTATAAACTTCAATCTGCTTTTTGATCCCGCTTAAATTATCGCAGAACCACCACGCAGCACCAAGTGAAACATTTCTGAATGAACGGATACCGGTAGCAATTTCATAATAAATTGTAGGATTGAGCGTATAAACAATTGTATCGGGAAGTTTATCTTCCTGTTCCATTCTATCAAGAAGCGCAGTAATTGCAGAAACCTTAATCGGATTACCAACGCAATCTCCGCCAACGTCTCTCCCTAATTTTTCAAAAAGTTTTGTTGAAGCGTTTCTCTTCACTGCAAGGTGAAGTTGCATTATAAGACCATATTCTTTGTAAAGTCCTGCAAGAAATACATACATAACAGAAATGAATGCATCGTACTCTTTATCTGAAAGTATTTTACCTGCAAGAATTTTTCCGAAAGCAACATCAGCTTCCTCTTCATCGCCGATGTACTCAGGAAATCTTTCGATGCCGACATCAGTCATTTTACAACCCATTGAAACAAAGAATTCCACTCTGTTTCTGAGAGCTTTTTTAAGTGAATCAAGGTCAGTTACTTCTACTCCGGAACATGCAGAAAGTTTATTGATATATTCTGAATATCCGTCAGCAGTATACAGAAAAAGATTATCAGTTCTGAAAGAGGGACAAACTTTCGCTTTAATATTTTTATCATCCGAAATAAGCTTATGATATTCAAGTGTGTCAATAATATCATCAGTTGTTGCAATATATTCAACATTTGAATTTTCAATCAGTTTTCTCGGCGACATTGCAGTTTCTTTGATCACAGAATTTGCTCTGTCCCATATTTCTTCTGCATTCTCTTTTGTAAGAGGTTCATTTATACCGAAGAATTGCTTTAACTCCATATGCGACCAATGATAAAGAGGATTTCCGAGAGCAAGTTCAACAGCTTCTGCATATTTCATGAACTTTTCTTTCCAAGTAGCATCACCGGTAACATACTTTTCGTCAATTCCTACGCTTCTCATAAGACGCCATTTGTAATGGTCACCGCCAAGCCAGATTTCACCGATATTATCAAAAGGTTTGTCTTCGAATATTTCTTTCGGTTGTAAATGGCAATGATAGTCAATAATGGGTAAATCCTTTACTTTCTCATAAATAAGCTCAGCAGCTTCATTTCCGAGAAAAACTTTTTCATTATAAAACTTACTACTCAAAGATAACACTCCTATTCTATAACTTAATATTCTCTGCTGAGAAGTTTTACAGCATCATCACGGCTGATTTTGTTGGCATTGCAGTCAGCCATAATCTGTACGTCTTTATCATTGAGTTTATAGAACTTCCATATAATGAGACCTATAAGGCAACCAATTGCAGGCACCATTACGTAAACAAACCAAAGCACATCAAGCGCGTGTTCAGACTGGGTTATACCAGAAGATGAAAGTTCCTGGAAATTTTCAACTTCGACTGAAATCCAACCCGTTGATTTAAGCCCAAGAAGGAACATACCGAGCGCACCGGAAATTGCAGCTGTAAGTTTAACCATAAATGTCTGAATTGCAAAAGTAATACCATTTGCTTCAATACCTGAAGTATATTTACCATATTCTGCACAGTCAGGTGTGAACATAAACATAAGAACACCATAAATCCCCATGGGAACTGCACGCAAAGTTGAAAGAATAATGTAAATAACGATATTCTGTTTTCCGAAAAGCCAGATAACAACACTAAGTACACAATTAAGGATGTTGCAAAGCATCATAAGTTTTGTTTTATCAATTTTCTTCAGCATCTTCGGAACAAGAAGTGAGAAAATAAGCTGAGGCGCAACACCAATTGCACTTACAACTAGTGCAAACAATTCGTTGTTGAAAATGTAATATGAAACAAAAAGATTGAATGATGCACTTACATTGCAAGCAGAATAGAAGAAAAATCCGATGTAATATATAAGAAGATACTTATTTTTAAAAAGATATTCAAACATTTTTCTGATAGTAAAAGCTTCTTCATCAACAGAATTGAATCTTTCTTTAATGTTAAACAGAACCGGAACCATCGTTACGACAGCAAAAGCACATGTTATAATTGCAACAACCGAATAGTTTGAATTCACTTTTTCACTTACAAGAACCGATGCAATAAGTGTAGTAACAGCTGTGCCGACACCGCCCCATATGCTCTTATATGAAAGCATTGAATTTCTTTCATCCATGTTCTTTGTCATTGATGTAATAACACCATAAATCGGAACATCACACAAAGTATACGCAGTATCCCAACAGATATAAGCAACTGCAAACCACACTAACTTTAATGTTTCGCCACTTTCCTTAGGAATAACAAATAACAGAAGTGTTGAAATTGGTATTAAGACTGTTGAAATTTTAAGCCAAGGAAGATATTTTTTACCACTTCTGAACTTAACCGAGTCAAAAATAACACCGAAAATTGCATCATTAACAGCGTCCCATATTTTTACAAGGAGCATGATTGTACCTGCTTTTGCAAGATTAACCCCCTGAAACATAAGATATGTAACAAGAAATGATGAAACAAGGTTGTATATCATATTCTGCCCTGCAAAATATATATAATAACTTTTTCGCTCCTTGTTGTCGGTCTCCCACCCGGATGGTGTTACACTAAGCTGTTTTAACATATTTTCCACCTCAAATTTATTTAACGTTATCGCTAACCATTTTCATAAGTTGATCCACAGTCACCAAAACAACATCATCGTCAAGCTGTTCAACAAAATATGCGAGATTGTCAATACTGATTGTCCACGGATGAACATTTATAACACTATATCCTTTTGCCGAGTGAATATTAGTTTCAAAACTGTTTACCGCGGCTGCCTGTTCATCAAGCCATTCAGTGCTTACTTGTGCACCTTCTCCGCCGGGGTGCCATAACGAAAGTCTTGTACTGACGAAAGGTTTATCATTTACAAAATATATCTCGCCTTTTCCGCCTTCATATCTGTCAGGATCAAGATAAACAATACCACCTTTTATGTTATCATACCTTGCATAATACTCAAGGCTGCTAACAAGCTTGGTTTTTTCAATTTCATTTTTAGGTGTACGGTCAAGTATAGAAACATATTCAAGATCACACGATAACATACCTAAGGCAGTCAGGTCTGTAAAACCAACCAAAGCCTTTTTGAGATACTCGGAGGGGTGTATGTATCCGGCACCGGATACCCCTGCAATAAAGTAATTATTTTCTGTAGCATCATTATAAATTGTTTCAACTGTTACAGGAGATAATTGACTGAGCATGGGTGGAAAAGTCCATGTCATCGGAAAATCATTTTCAAGTTTAAGTTTTTGATAGTACTCATGAAAGCCATTTTGTATCCATTGGGCATTGTCACCATCGCTGAATACAATTGAACAATAATGTTTCCCTTCCTGAGGAGTTATATTTTTTTCCTTATTAACCTGCTTTGGAATTTCACGTTCAAAAGAAACAAGGTAACTGTTATTATAGCAATGGTCTGAAGGAATAATCATATTACCTTTTTTTGAAGCAGCTGTGACAAATGCCACTTCGTATTTCACCCAACCGAGAACAGGAGTGTTATCACCTGCATAATCCATAACCATATTTCTGAACCATGCTCCGTCACGATCATCATCGATATAAAACGTAAAAAATCCTTGCTGAATTGCGAGGTCTCTTAATGCTTTCATTTCATATCTTTCGTGAACCAAAACTCTATAATTGAATTTTTCTTTATACTTGTTAAAAAAATTCAATTGGAATAATATATTATAGTTATCGTCTGAAAAATCTTCTTTCTTCGTCAGTTCTGCAGAAATCGCTATACTTTCAAGACTTTCAGGTACTGCAAGCCATCCGTAAATAGCAGAAAGGTTTGTTGCCATGTTCAGACCTTCTGCACCGGGACTTTCCTTGTACAATACATAGCCATGATCTTTAATATGGTTTTTAAAGTGTTCAAGTAACGATGGCAAAGTCCAATCATTGCCATTATCATCTGTGTAAATTATTTTCACACCTGATTCTTCTATTTTTTTAAGATAAGTTGAATCTATGCTATTTGTTTTAATAAAAATACAAGGGTTAGTTTTTGCAACAATGCCCTGAAGACAAACTGCCATATGCATTTTGTCAGTTGAGTCAAGAACTCTCGCATCAATAACATACAATTCTTCAGACAATTCATATTTTTCAAAAATACCAGGTATATCATTTAGTTCGTCAACAGTTTTTGCCTGTGGAATTTCCGGGGTAAAAACTGCCATAATTGACAAAATAACAGAGATAAAAAAAGTAGTTATTTTTTTAGCCACATAATCACACCCATATCAGTATTCATGTTTATTATAATACAATAATTACGTTAAATCAATAAAAATATTTATTATATTACAATTCTTTTTGCATATATAAACAGGTCAAAGAAGTATCCCGTAAGGGATGCTTCTTTTGGTTATAGTTTGTTGTGTGAGGTTCGAAAAGGGCAATTGCGAAGCAATAAAAACAGTCCGGGGGACTGTTTCGGTGCCCGAGT
>JAZOAY010000092.1:0-7801 GCA_045595725.1 Acutalibacteraceae bacterium
TTGTCTTCCTAAGACCGCTTGGCCTCCGACTTGGTGCTGAGTGAGTTCGCCGATTTCGCCGCTATTGATTACGTAATCTGTGCCTTCATATGAAAGGAGACCGATGGGAGAAACAACTGCTGCAGTACCGCAACCCCATGCTTCTTCAAGAGTACCTGCTTTGAGAGCATCAATAACTTCGTCAACTGTGATGAATGTTTCTTCAACATCCTGACCTTCAGATTTCATAAGTTCAATACAAGATTTTCTTGTTATACCGGGAAGAACTGAACCGATGAGTTTGGGTGTTTTAACCTTACCGGCGATTTTGAACATAACGTTCATAGCGCCAACTTCTTCGATGTATTTTCTTTCAACACCATCAAGCCAGAGAACCTGTGAGAAGCCTTTTTCTTCAGCTCTTGCAGCAGCTCTGTTACTTGCGGCATAGTTACCACCGCATTTTGCATAACCTGTACCGCCACGTACTGCACGGACATCTTCTGTTTCAATCATGATTTTAACAGGGTTGATGCCTTCTTTGTAGTAGCTGCCAACGGGAGATGCAATAATAACATATTTTGCTTCGTCGATTGCATGAAGACCGAGCTTTGCATCTGTTGCAATAAGGAAAGGTCTGAGGTAAAGTGATGTACCTTTCTTTGAGGGAACCCAATCTTTTTCAACTTCAACAAATTTTGTAAGAACATGGAGTGCGAGTTCTTCGTCGATCTGAGGAAGACAAAGTCTTTCAGCAGAATTGTTGAGTCTTCTGATGTTTTCCATAGGTCTGAAAAGCTGAACATCACCATCGGGAGTTCTGTAAGCTTTCATGCCTTCAAAAACTTCTGCACCGTAATGGAAAACACAAGCAGCAGGGCTGAGTGAGAGTTCACCGTAGGGAACGATTTTTGCATCATGCCAGCCTTCTTTTTTGCTGTAATCCATCATGAACATGTAATCTGTGAAAACTTCACCGAAACCGAGTGTGTTGGGATCGGGTTTTTCTTTAAGAACATTTGCTTTTTCAAATTTGATATCTAACATCTTTATCATCCCTTTTATAGAATTATAGTAAAATTATACAACTCACCAAATTTTTAGTCAAGGAGAATAATGTATAAAATTTATAGGGCAGGAAACCATTTGTTTGGGTTTCCTGCCAATAATTATTTTCCAACGTTCTGAAGACCTAATTTTTCAATTGCTTCTTCACGCATTTTATATTTGAGGATTTTACCTGCAGCGTTCTTCGGGAAAGAAGACACAAATTCAATATAACGAGGTACTTTATGTCTTGCCATGTGAGAAAGGATGTAATCGCTCATCTCCTCAACAGTAATTGAATAACCTTCCTTGAGAATGATGGAAGCCATAATTTCCTCACCGTAACGTTTGTCGGGAACACCGATAACCTGAACATCTTCAACTGCTTCGTGAGTGAAAATGAATTCTTCGATTTCTCTCGGATAAATGTTTTCACCGCCACGGATAATCATATCCTTAAGTCTGCCTGTGATAAGGTAATATCCGTCAGGTCTTCTGCAGGCAATGTCACCTGTATGAAGCCAGCCCTGGTTGTCAATTGCAGAAGCGGTTGCTTTAGGCATTTTGTAATAGCCTTTCATGATGTTGTAACCGCGAGCAACAAATTCACCGTTTTCACCGTCGGGAAGGTCTTCTCCTGTTTCAGGGTCAATGATTTTACACTCAACGTTGGGGAATGCACTGCCGACAGTCTCAGTTCTGTGTTCAAGGCTTTCTGTGAATTCACCCATTGTACAGCCGGGAGAAGCTTCTGTCTGACCGTAAACGCTGAGAATCTGAGTCATATTCATTTCTGCAGCAGCTTTCTTCATCAGATCAGCAGGACAGTTTGCACCTGCCATAATGCCTATTCTCATGTATGAGAAGTCAGTTTTTGCAAAGTCTTCATGCTGGAACATTGCAATGAACATTGTAGGAACACCGTTGAAGCATGTAATTCTTTCAAGGTTGATACAAGCAAGTGAGGATTTTGCTGAGAAATAGGGCAGAGGACAGAGTGTACCGCCATGTGACATGGTTGAAGTCATTGTAAGAACCATGCCGAAGCAATGGAACATAGGAACCTGAACCATCATTCTGTCAGCAGTTGAAAGGTCCATTCTGTCACCGATACATTTACCGTTGTTGACAATGTTGTAATGAGTAAGCATAACACCCTTGGGGAAACCTGTTGTACCTGATGTGTACTGCATATTTGCCACATCATGGCAGTCAACGTTTGCAGCACGTCTGTAAACTTCTTCAACGGGAACGTTTGCTGAAAAGTTTACGGCTTCATCCCATGTAAGGCAACCTTTCTGTCTGTAACCTACTGTGATGATATTGCGAAGGAAAGGAAGTCTCTTGCAATGTAAGGGTTGACCGGGAACTGCAGTCTGCAGTTCAGGACAAAGTTCCGCAATTGACTCAGCATAGTTTGAGTCAAGGCAAGATTCAATTGTAATAAGTGTATGAGTATCTGACTGCTTGAGAAGATACTCAATTTCGTGAATTTTATATGCTGTGTTAACAGTTACAAGAATTGCACCGATTTTTGTTGTTGCCCAGAAGGCGATGAACCATTGGGGAATGTTAGTCGCCCATACTGCAACCTTGTCACCGGGTTTTACACCGAGAGCAATAAGTGAACGTGCAAAGGTGTCAACATCTTCACGGAATTCTGAGTAAGTTCTTGTGTAGTCAAGAGTAGTATATTTGAATGCATACTGGTCAGGAAATTCTTCAACAACTCTGTCAAGAAGCTGTGAGAAAGTATATTCAATAAGAGTCTCTTTGGGCCAGATGTATTTACCTGTACCTGCGGCATTGTGATAAAGAGCACTTTTCTTGTTGTGCTTAGTTCTGAAACGGCGCATGAAGTTGACAAAGTGGGGAAAAATAACCTCTAAATCGCTGATTTCTTCAATTCTGTCAGGTGCCCATTCGATAGAAACAAAACCAACATAGTTAATTGAACGAAGAGCGTTCATCATTTCCTCAAAGGGAAGTTCACCGTCACCGATAAGTGTGTAAACAGTTTTATCGTTTTCTTTCACAGCATCTGCAACATGAACAAGTTTTACATAAGAACCGAGATTTTTGATTGTTGTTTCAGCATCTTCGTTGCCTACAAAATATGTGTCATGCATGTTCCAGTCAACGCAAAGCCAGTCTGAAGCAAATTGGTTAAGAACACCGCAGAGTTTTGTTGTGTCTGAATAAATACCCGTAGTTTCAATAAGAAGTATAACTTTTTCTTTCTCAGCAAGTTGTATAGCATCTTTGAGGAGTGAAACAACTTTTTCGTCGTTGTCTTCACCTGTGTAAGTGATTTTTACAAAGTCAGATGCAAGTGTATTTGCAGCGGAAATACATTCCGTAAGGTGATCAAAATCTGTCAGATCGCCTGTGTAATCTACTGCTGAAACAGTAAGACCTAAATTTTTAAGTTTACGCTTTACTGAGGGAGTGTTATTTGCGTTGAGAGGGCCGTTTGAAGAAGTGAAGATTTCGTCATTTATATCGTGAACTTCAATTCCCTTGAAGCCGATATCCTGTGCAGTAAGACAGAAATCACTCCATGAATAGCCTTTCCAGTTTTTTGTAGAAAAAGCGAGTTTCATTTATTAACCCTCCTCGTAAACAATTTTGTTAAGTGCGCTTACATAAGCACGGATTGATGCGCTGATGATGTCGGTTGAAATGCCGTTACCTGCATAAACTTTGCCGTTTGAACGGAGTTTCACAATTGCAGAACCCATTGCTTCCTTACCTTCTGTAACGGACTGAATCTGGAAATCGTCAAGTTCATAGTGGCAACCGACAATCTGCTCAATAGCCATGAAAGCAGCGTTGATAGGACCGTCACCGATGCTGACACCGCCAACTTCTTTTCCGTCTTTTTTCATTTTAATATTTGCAGTTGCGGAAATGATGTTACCGCTGTTGATAACGTAACTGTCAAGTTTGTATGTTGCGGGAACCTGTAAAGCAACAGATGCTACAATTGCATCAAGTTCTTTCGCGGTAACTGTTTTCTTTTTCTTTGCAACCCTTGTGAAAGATTCATAGACGTTTGCAATATCGTTTTCACTCAGGTCGTAGCCAAGTTCTCGTGTAGCTTTGGAAACGATTGAGATATCATCACCGTCTGTGAGTTCCATGCTGTCATGTTCATTTTCTGAAGATTCAAACATTGAAGAATGTGAAGTGCCTGAACTGATAGCACTTTCAATCATAGAAAGAACTCTTTTAAATTCAGTTGCTTTTACGTTTGTGTGAATGTCGCATGAATCACCACGTGCCTTGAGAATATTGACAATGCTTTCAATTCCGGGGAATTCGTTGCCGTCAACAGTTGTTTTGATTTCTTCAGCACCCGCTTTGATGCCTGCAAAAGCACAGGCACTTGCCATTGAAATTGAATTGTTCGCCTCAATACAAAGTGAAACATTTTCTAAAGCGGGGACAGATGCATAAATATCTGAAATAAATGTGCCGAATTCGTCAGCAAACATTGTTCCTGCTGTATCGCATACGGTAACAATATTTGCACCTGCATTAATCGCTGTCTCAATTGCCTTGCAAAGGAATTCTTTTTCACATCTTGTGGCATCAACTGCTGTAAATTCAACGTCAGAGCAAAGTTTTTTAGCTTTTTTTACAAGAGTAGAAATAAGTTCAATGAGTGCAGCAGGCTTTTTGTGGCACTGATATTCCATCTGGACGGGAGAAACGGGAATTCTCACGTTAAGTCGGGGCTTTCTCGCATCTTTAATGCATTCGTAAGCCTTTTCAAGTTCTTTTTCGGTAAGACCTGTAGGACAGGAGAGAGTGCAATTTTTTACTGTAAGGGCAATTGTTCTTACAAGTAATTCGTCAGTTTTTCCTCCGTCAACCATTCCTGTTTCAACAGTATCAATCTTTAGTTTATCAAGTAGTTTTGCAAGTTCAATTTTATTTTTAAAACTAATTGTACTTTTTTTGTCTGACATAATCTGTCTTAAAGTAATGTCTGCGATTTTAACTGTTTTCATGGTTCGCATCCTCCTCAAAAATAAATCCCCGAAGCTCTTAAAAGCCTCAGGGACGATAATAAACTTACCGCGGTACCACCCGTGATTGCTGAAAAATCAGCCTCTTATAGGACTCGCAAAAGTCCGTAGCCATGGTAACGGGGCATCCGTAACTCCTTATGCAGCCCATACGAACGGTTGGGGAGTTCTGCTCTGATACGAGACAGCACCTGACTTATCTGTCGGCTCACAGCAACCGCCGACTCTCTGAAAGACACGGAAAAGTGCTTAATATCTTCAACGCATTTGAATTTGAAATTTTCAAATATTTTATCACGATTCAGAACAAAAGTCAAGAAAAATTTCAAAAAAATCAAATCGGATTTTATAAAATTTGTAATTCTTGTTTCAACTAAAACTTCACAAGCCAACCTCACCGTGTCATCCTCGAGCAATGTTGCAATCAGTTTGTTGATTTCTCGCCGAGATTCTTCGCTACGCTCAAGAATGACAACGGCGATAAGACAGGTTTCATCGGGCAACATTGCGAAGGATCTCGGTGAACATGAAGATAAATTTTTAGTTGAAATACTTTTCAAGAATTATAAAGAAAAATCAAGGGATGCCAAAATGACATCCCTTAATATGTGTATGCATGTTTATCAGTAATCGTAAAAGATCAGAACTTCATTGCAACGTCCCAAGCCTGCCAGATAACAGTTCTGAGGTTTCCGACTTTTGAAGCGTCACCAACGATGTGAACATGTTTTGCTTTTTCAGCAACAGGAGCAGGTTTGTAACCAACTGAAAGGATAACGTTGTCAGCGGGAACGTCAATTGTTTTGCCGTCTTTAGTAGCAATTGTAACACCGTCTGCACGGATTTCAGTTGTTTTTGATTCAAGGTAAACGGGAACATTGTTAGCCTTGAAGCAGTCACGAAGGAAGCTTGTGTTTGCAAGAGCAACACCGGGAGTTGTGATAAGGTCATCCTGCATTTCAACAATTACAGGTTTTTTGCCCTGAAGGAAGAGGTCATAAGCGATTTCACAACCTGTAAGACCGCCACCGACAATAACAACGTTGTCACCAACTGTCTTTTTACCGAGAAGGTAATCACATGCTTCGATACCGTATTCTGCAGCGCCCTTAACGGGAATCTTGTTGGGAGTTGAACCTGTAGCAACAACAACTTCGTCAGCACCGAGAGAGTTAATGTCTTTAACTTCTGTGTTGAATTTTACTGTAATTGAGGGGTGTTTCTGAACTTCACGGTTGTACCAAGCAATAAGGTCACGGTCTTTTTCTTTGAAAGAGGGAGCTGCAGCAGCAATGAATACACCGCCGAGAACGTCACTCTTTTCATAGATTGTAACTTTATGACCGCGTTTTGCAGCAACAATAGCAACTTCCATACCGCCGATACCGCCGCCGATAACAGCAATGTTTTTCTGTTTCTTAGCGGGAACAATCTTGTATTTCTTTGACTGCATTGTAAGGGGGTTAAGTGCGCAACGTGAAAGACCCATTGTGTCTTTAAGGTCCTGAGTATTTGCGTGACCTTTTGAGGTTGAGAAGTTGAAGCAACCGCTGTGACAGCAGATACAGGGTTTGATGTCTTCAAGTCTGTCTTCGATAAGTTTTGTGATCCATTCGGGGTCAACGAGGAACTGACGGGCAATACCCACACCGTCAATTTTGCCTTCAGCAATAGCTTCTGCACCAACGTCGGGTTCCATACGGCCTGCACATACAACAGGAATGTCAACAAACTTTTTGATGTGAGCAACATCTTCAAGGTTACAGTTCTGAGGCATGTACATGGGGGGATGTGCCCAGTACCATGAGTCGTATGTACCATTGTCAGCGTTGAGCATGTCGTAACCTGCATCCTGAAGGTATTTAGCAGCCTTTTCAGATTCTTCCATGTTACGGCCGACTTCTGTGTATTCTTCACCAGGCATTGCACCTTCGCAGAAGCCCTTCATTTTTGATTCTACTGAATAACGGAGAGATACGGGGTAATCGTCACCGCATGACTCTTTGATTGCTTTTACTACTTCGGTAGCAAAGCGGTATCTGTTTTCAAAGTTTCCGCCGTATTCGTCAGTACGTTTGTTGAAGAATTCGATAGCAAACTGGTCAAGAAGATAACCTTCGTGAACAGCGTGAACTTCAACACCGTCAACACCTGCATCGCGGCAGAGTTTTGCAGTTTTTGCAAATGCTTCAATAATTTCATGAATCTGATGTTTTGTCATTTCAGGACAAATGATGTCAGGAGCCCAACGTGCAGGCTGGGGAGAAGGACAAGCAAGTTCATGTGATGTATCAATAATGGGTTTTACAATTGCACGTGTTATTTTATTTCTGTGAAGGGGTGCAACAAGTTCAGTGATAGCCCATGAACGGCCCATACCTGCAGTAAGCTGAACAAACAGCTTTGCACCTGTCTTGTGGATTTCATCCATAAATTCTTTCAACTCTTCGAACATCTTGGGGTTCTGCCAGAGCCATTTGCCCCAGAAAGTATCACGAAGGGGAGCGATACCGGGGATGATAAGACCTACATTGTTCTTTGCTCTTTCAATAAAGAGTTTTGCTGCTTCCTTGTCAAAATGGCAACCGCCAAGTTCAAACCAACCGAAAAGAGATGTACCGCCCATGGGACACATAACGATTCTGTTTTTAATTTCAACATTACCGATTTTCCAGGGGGTAAACAGGGCTTCGTACTGTTTGTCCATTGAAAACACTTCCTTATCTTAATTTGTGTTAACA
>JAZOAY010000093.1:0-6962 GCA_045595725.1 Acutalibacteraceae bacterium
GCGGTGGTCACGGCGGACCGGGTGGAGGCCGTGGCGGTATGTCCTCTAATTCTGACGGAAGTATAAAAATTTCGGGCGGAACTCTCTATATCAACTCCTCCGGTGACGGCTTGGATGCAAACGGCACATTAGAGATTTCAGGCGGACACACAACTGTTGTCGGACCTACTCAGGGAGATACAGCAACGCTTGACTATGATACAAGTGGTATTATTACTGGCGGTACATTTATCGGCACAGGTGCTTCAGGTATGGCTCAGACCTTCAGTGATTCAGAGCAAGGCGTTATAGCGGTTACTGTAGGAAATCAATCTGCAGGAACAAAAATCCTTCTTAAAGATAAAAACAGAAAAACTATTATTGATTATACCCCTGAGCTTAACTTTGCTGTGGTTATACTCAGCAGTCCTGATATCAAATCAGGTGAGAAATATGACATCACCGTAGGCTCGACTTCAGGTGAATTTGAAGCAAGTTGACGGGTTAATTGTAATCTTTTTTCGACTTAGAATCAAAAAATCCCACAAAGCTTAATTCCATCATCAAAGACCTGAAATGTCTTGACGATAAACAACTTGATACAATTTCAAACCTTGTAAAAGATTTAATACACAAATAAAGCACAGCCACCCGAGTTCATCAAAACTCGAGTGGCTGTTTTGTTGTAATTCATTGGTTAATCTGTTTACAAGTAATTATAAAAACCACCCTGAGAATTATCTCAGAGTGGTGTAGAAGTGTCATATCAGAACTAAATTTGTGTCATTTGGTGTAAGTTTGGTGTAAATTGAAGTTTTGAAGTGCCGTGAAGCCCCATAAATCAAGGTTTTTGGCTTTATGTCAGTATACTGCCATGGCAGACAAACATGATTTTAACCATACCTTCACAACCCTTTATAACTCTACAAATCCCTATGTTTGGTGGATTCTGATTTTATCTGTTTACACCAAAATTACACCATTCTCCATAACTCTCCATAAATCTACACCAGATTGGTGTAAAATTGGTGTAAATACAACATAGACTTTATCAAGCCATTTTATTCACAGCAATCTTTTTTTTATTTCATTATTTTCTTTTATCACGGAGACTTTGATATTGCACTATCATTATATCATAATCTCAGATTGTTGTCACTACTGTTTTTGTATCAGAGCCATGGCTCCTTTACTTTTTTAGATTATATGTACTTTAGAAATGAATTCATCGAATTCTATTCAGAACATACACCTGAAAGCCTTCTGAAAGGAAGAAAAAATCACCTGAGAAACAATCAAAAGAACATCGGGTAGATACCTCGCAAACGATGAACAAAGATTACATATGTATAAACAGCCCGTGGAAATCCACGGGCATTTTTGTATTTATCGGAATTCTGTTTTAATTATCTTACGATTTTTTTGCTTTTTACAAGCTTATCATTTGCGTTGATATAAGAATATTTACGGCATTTGAAAAGTTCTTTTCTGCCTTGCTCACTTCTTGTGAATACAAGCTCAAATTTTCCGCCTGTCTTTTTCAGGTTTCTTGCCAGAACTTCTGCCGTTTCTTTGTTAACTGCGATAATTGAGGGACAAGCATAGCTTTGAACATAGTTTCTGCTTGTAATCTTTGAGACACCCTTTGTGCCTATGAGCAGATATCTCGGGTCATCAATCGGAGAAAGAAGTTCGCCCATTGCCTTTGCAAACACGTTCTTTTCCCTTGCAGTTGCTTTCTTAAGAGAACAGTTTACTGTGTTCTTTTTCTGCGATTTCTCAACAGAAACAGATGCTCCCCTGCTTTCAATTTCTCCGATTTCCTTCAGCGTGCGTAGAATTGCATTTCCGATATTGGCAACAGTTTTTTCGGGAGAAGAATTTTTCATCACAACTGATGCGGATTTAACAAGAAATACGGATGAAACGAGTGCAATAAGCACGCCGATTATTCCGCCGAAAGCACCTGATGTTGCTATAATCACGATTGAAAGAACTATGAGAATTGCAAGAATAACTGCATAGATTTTGTTTTTGTGTACTGCTTTTGAGGGTTGAACTTCTGCAGGAATTTCGCTGACCTCTTCAACTTCAGGGTGTGCATTTCCTTTTACTGCGCCTGTCCAACGTGTTGCAGTAACATCTCTTGCTGATGCAATGGATATCATCTGTCTGTTGATATTTTCAAGACCCTTTTCATTGAAAGGTGCTTTCAGGATATCAACTCTGTCTGTCCCGCTTTCGATAACATCACTGTTATATGCAGGTGCCTGAAAACAGGCAAAACGGCGTTTCATTGTTTCGAAATCATCGCCCTTTATCTCGTCAGCCGAATCAGGCTCAACCGTTACAAGGTGCCATATATTTGAAACCTTATCGGGGTTGTTTTTGTCAATACGAATTGCTCTGCCTCGCATCTGATTTGAAAGCATAAAGCTTCCCACAAAGCTTGCGAGAATAAGGGAATTTATATTCGGTGAATCCCATCCCTCACCAAGAAGTGATTTTGTGCCTACAAGCACATTTATAACACCCACCTGAAAAGCCTTTGTTATGATATTGACTTTATTTTTATTTGAACCACTGAAAATAATTTCTGTATGATTCGTGTTTTCAAGTTTCTTTATTCTGCAGGGCACACCCTCGTTATATGCAATTTCCTGAACGTTTTCAACTGCACTGTCAGGGAGAATCACAAGTGTACCTGTAAGGACTGCTGCTTTTGCTTCCGGTGTATTTCTTCTGATTGCTTCAAATACGGGAACTGTACCGAGAGCATGTATTTCTTCGTCAGTACCCACAAGCTTCATCATATCCTTTTTGATGTAATCGGTCAGGATAAGCATTCTGAGACTGTCACCAAGATTTGCATATTCACTTGAAACAATTGTGTTTATGCTGTCAAGCTTACCTGTTGAGGATATAAGCATTTTATTTATTTTGTCGTTTGATACAAGACGTACTTTTCTTTTTTCAATAAGAGCTTCCTTTGACAGAACTGATTTTAATTTTTCGCTAAGCTCTTCCGTAAAAATATCAGGGTTATCAATAATAAACTGAAATGCCTTTTCCGCATAAGAGAGCGTATATCCGGGTAGTTTTCTGCCTTCCGATACTTTTTCTTCAAGGCTTTTCGATATGTTCCGGCCACCTCCTCGGGCACTTATAACAAGTGCTTTGAAGTTTTCAAGGTTATCGTAGAGAAGTACTTCATCAGAGCTGACGCCTGATGCTTTCAGAGCCTCCGAAAGAAAACCGCTTTTTATTATTTCCTCAGAAACTGACTCCGCTTTCTGTTTATAGTTTTTAAGTATCTCTGTTTCTTCTTCTGTGGGGTAACTGAAATAAATATAGTCCTGATGAGGGCAGAGTGTTTTCTGCACAACAAGCTGAGGGACAAAAATCTCCTCGTCTATGTCACCGCAGAGTGTGTTGTATCTGTTCCACTCAGCAGGTGTGCTGTCATAGGGCGGTGTTGCAGTAAGTGCGATGATTGTTACATCACTTCCCAGCAGCTCCACAAATTTTTCAAGAGCCTTCTGCCATTCACTTTTAAGGTGATGAGCCTCGTCAAGGCAGATTGTTTTTATACCCGCTTTTCTGATTTCCGAAAGCAGGTCAAAACTGCTGTAATCCTGACTTTCTTCTGCAAAAAGCAGGTCATCGTCTGCTTCCTCTTCAATTGCAGATTTTGTAAATGCAGCGTGAAGTGCCTGATAAGTGATTGATGTGATAAGCTTCGGGTTTTTAAGAGAATATGATATATACTCATCGGGGTTTTCACTTTCGGGCAGATATGCCTCAATAAACCTTTCACCCCATTGCTGACGGATTGTAACGGAGGGAGACATAATAAGCGTGGGTGCATTCTGCCTTCTCACAAGCTCAAGACCGAGAATTGTTTTACCGCTTCCCGGTGCTGCAACGATATGAATTTTTTTGTCCTTAAGATGAATCCTTGAATTATCAAGCACCGCCTGTTGATAATCACGGAAGGTCCATTTGAATTTTACTTTGCTGAAATCTTTCATATCATCACTCCTGACTCAGTCATTTTTATTTTATCACAGAAAAAACATGAAGGCAAGACGGCAGATTACTCCGCCGTCCTTTGGAAATATTTACTGAATTAAATCTGCATCTGCAAATTTTGTGTTATCAAGAACAACACTAACCTCTGCTTTGTCGCCGCTTATGTCAAAAACAACTGTTGTTATGCTGTTATCAGACAGATACAGTTCGGCACAGAGACTGAAGACACCATTTTTGTTCACAAGATAATATCTGCTTTCATAGAATTTATAGTTATCTGTTTTGAGTTCTTCACCGTTTACACTTACATTCAAACTGGTGTAATATCCGCCCTCGTATTCCTCTGTGGTGATATGAATCCAGTCTGTATGTGTGTCTTCTTCGTCAATATCCAATTCAATATCGCTGTATGCAGGAATTTCATAAGAATAAGAATCCGCAGTTTCCGTGTATTTTTCATTGAACAGATCGGAGTTTTCATCAAAGAAAATTGTTGCAGTAAAGGAGCCCGATGCAAACGCAGCTATTTCATAGGGGCTGAAATAGAAGGTTATGCTCTGATTACCTATTGCCCAGTTGAATTGTTCTTCTTTATATTCAGAAAGTTTTCCCTTAAGGTCACCGAAAGGCTCCATAGGATTTCGTGCAATCAGAATCTCACTGACGATTTCGGGAATTTGCGAAACATCTGTTATAACATCGCTGAGACTGAGCTCTTTGCCTGTTTCCGTATCATAGTTATAACAGCCTGTGCCGTAATTGGGATGAGCGCCGCCTGTATATGAATCCCATTCACTGCGCACACTCAAAACAAGGCTGTCTGCTCTCTGGACAAGGTATTCTATCTTACTTGTATATCCGTAAAAGTATCCGGGGTCTGAATTTGCATAACCCTCTTTTGCCCATTCCTTGATTTCGGCAAATTCCTCTTCCGAATATGCTTTCTGTTCTTTGTTAAGACTATCAAGTGCCTGAGATAACCCGGGATACGTTTTTGCATCTTTTTCTGACAAGTAAAGCGTCTGATAAGATACCTCTGTCAGAAGCATATCTGAATTATCTGCACGGTCAACAAGCTTTGCTTCCTCTGTCAAAACAGCAATCGGCACAATACCTACAGGTTTTTCTTCCTGAGGCAATGTTGTTGTTTCCTGAACAGGTGACGTTGTCCCCTTTTCAGGTTCAGGTTTTTCTTCACCGCAGGAGGCAAAAGAAAAAAGCATTACAAAGACCAATAAAAACGCTGATAACTTTTTCATTTTATCACTTCTTTTTCAATTAAAACTTCTTGGTGTTCCGCACTCGGAACAGAACTTACCTTTATTTACGTTTCCGCAGGAGCAAACCCAGTCTTCAGGTTTTTTGCTTCCGCATTGGGGGCAGAAATTGCCCGAATTCATGCTACCGCAGGTGCATTTCCAACTGCTGTTATTTGTGGGTGCTGGTGCAGGAGCAGAACTTGTCATAGATGCAAATGAAAACAATTTTAAAGCCTGAGGGTCAATCTCAACAGCCATATTATTTATCTGAACAGCCCTGATACCGCATCTTTCTTCCCAGTCGACAAGTGATGAATCCTGCAGAATCAAAGCTGACTGAGTATCAACCTTGTATTTTAATTCATCAAGTGAGCATCCTTCTTCAAAAAGATTCGTAAAAGTCTTTTCGGTAGCAAAGGACGCATTCTGTTTCATAAGATCAACAGGCAACTGACCACCCATCATGGTGTTGAATTTATCAACATCTGCAATCACATAATCAAGGCTTGCTGTGAATTTGATTTCTGAAAACAACTTGGTTTCGCCTTGAGTTAAATTGGCATAAAAATGCCCGTCAAATTGAATTGCTGTGTTAGGTTCAGTCATTTATTTCACCTCTGTAAAAATCATAAATCAGCCGATTGTTTTCAATCGGCTGTGTTCGTTTCTTATGCCCAAGGGTCAACGCTGTCAGGCTGACGGATACCAACAAGAATAAACTGCTCCCACAGATACCATTTGCCGTCCTTTGCTTTACGCATCTGTACGCTTCTGGGACTGTCAGCACCGCCTGATGTAATGTAGAGCGTTGCATAATTCTCATTTTGATATGAATATGGGCTTTCGCTTACAACAATCGTGTATGGTTCTGACGGTGTATAGTCATTCTGAGGTGTTGAGCCTTCAAAATATGAACGGGGAACATAATCACCGTCACGGAATCTGTCTGCGATAAAAGATTTTTCAACTCCGCTTAAAGGTCTGGGACCTTTAAGAAAATCAACCATCTGCAGACTGAGTTCCTTATTCTGAGGATAATAGCAGAACGCAAGAACTGTTAAAGCTGCAGTTTCAAAGGGAGTTGACATTGCAGCCTGAGGCAAAGCCTTGAATTCTTCAAGAGATGTGGGTAAGGATGAGAAAACAATCTTTTCTTTCTTGTTTCCCATATTACCGATACCTGAAGATACCTTATCAATACCTTCGCTTACTGCAGAATTCACAGCTTTCTTCACTGCGTTTTCTGCTTTGCTTTTAAACATATCAAAAAGTGCCATTTTATTTCTCCTCCATCAGAATTTTGCGCCTGAGCCGTTGTGAGTTCTGCCTGATGAGCTTGTATGAGTTGAACTGTCGTTATCGTTATCCTGAGCCTTTGGCTGAACATCTGTTCGAGTGTAAAGGAAGACATCATTTCTGCCTGTAACGTTCATACTGCCCTGACGGGTGTAAACCTTCGCATTCTTCTGAGAAGCAACTGTCTTGTTTTTCGCTGTCATCGAGCCTGTGATGATAAGACCGATAACTGCACCTGCAAGTGTAAGAACGAAGAACCAGATTACAGAAATGCCCGGCTTGAGCTGTGTTTCTGCTCTGTCAAGATAGACTGTGAAAGCCCCTTCGTAATCTTCTGCTGTCAGGAAAGGTATCATATCAGTAATCATACCTTCTCTGATTCCCTCAAAGAAAACC
>JAZOAY010000094.1:0-32141 GCA_045595725.1 Acutalibacteraceae bacterium
TGAAAAAATAAAAGATTTCTATGAATATTATGAAAAATAATTAAAGTATTAAAATATCGCCTCTTTTTACTTGACATAAGAGGCGAAATTTTATATAATTTAGGAGAACTAAAAGTGTATTTTAGTAACTGAAAACTCTGAAAGGAAGTGAATTTGATGAATATTACAGATATCATTGAAGCAGTAAAAACAGGTTGGGAAATCCTTAATAAAATTGTCAATTTTGACGCTCTTCTGGACTACATAAAGAAAGGCTTTGATGCACTCATCGCTTTATTTTAATCTGAATTAACAAACCCTGTCCGGTTCAGGGCAGGGTATTGTTATGAAAATGAAGTTGTCCGTATTTGGTATAAGATACCATAAATATATATTCAGAAAGGAATTACGAGGTGATATTTGACATGAAAAAATCATTAAGTATTGTTCTTTGCATTGCAATTGTGCTTACTACTTTCGCTGTAGGCTTGTCTGCATATGCAGGAACAGATTCATTGTCAGTTGTTACAACTCCTGAAAAAATCTATTACACTGATGCTAAAGATGTAATTGACGTAACAGGTGCAGAGCTTAAAGTTAAAATTGACGGTGATGCACAGGTAATCAAACTGGCAAAAAACATTGAACGTTCAGGCTCTCTTGCAGATGCAAAAGCAGAAACACCTGCTGCAGCTGCTTCAACAAAGGCAGATGCTTCAAAGGTTAAAGTTTACTACGATTATCCTCTTGCAAAGGGCGAGAACGAAGTTATCTTCAAGTATGATGACAAAATTGCAAGCTATAAAGTATACTTTGACGAAAACCCCGTCAAAAGCATTGCTGTAACAAAGGCTCCTACAAAGAAAAACTACTTCTACGGTTTTGATAACGACAAGGATGTTGTTCTTGACGGCCTTGAAATTACAGTTACTTTCAACAAATGCGGTGGCGCTAAAGAACAGACTTTCGTTTACAAATATGACGAAACAAAGTCAATGTCATTTATGGGACACAAGTTCTCAATGTACTTTGCTTATCAGCTTAAAATCGGTGAAAACCCTGTTATCGTAACATATCTCGGAAAAGAAACTAAGTTTGTACTTAATTATCAGGAAGTTGTTGTCGGCGACGTTAATGATGACGGCGTTGTAAACGCAGCAGACTTGGTAAGACTTTCAAGAATTGTTATCGGTGGCGAAAAACTTGAGTATAACGAACTTAAAACTGATATTGAAACTGACGGTAAGATAAATTCAAAAGACCTTAAAGCTCTTCGCCAGATGCTTACTCTTCCTGAAGACGGCGGCGGATTTGACTGGGTATTTGATGCACAGCTTCTGTCATACAAAGTTTCAGAAGACGGTTACTTCTACACAGACGGTGACCCCTGGCAGAGAAACTTCGGTTTCAACGCTCTTTATGACTATGCAGCTCCCTATGCTTGCATGTACTATGATACATTCCGTGTTTACTTCGACTACGGTACTTATGAAGACGGTTCACCCAAACAGTGGATGATTCAGCCCTGGAAAGGTCAGTACGGTATGGTTCTTTACGGAGCAGAAGTTGGTGTTTATACAAAGAGAACCGACCGTGTAACACCCCACTATGACTGTGCTGAAGATGATGACCTTGTAGGTATGGAAATGACAGTTTATAAGGATGAAAAAGAAGCATTCACACGTCCTTACGGTCAGTATTGGTGGGTAACAGGTTTCAAACCCGGTGCTCTTGATAACTATACAGACCTTTCGAAACCTCACGATCAGCTTACAGTTAAAGTTACAGTTGACTTCCCCTCAAACGAGATGGCTCAGCTCTTCGCCGATGGTCTTGAGGAAAAAGGCTTTGATAAAGTAGGTTTCATTGATACAACCAACTTCAGAAAAGTTGACACATACAAGATTGATAACAACCGTGTTGTTTTCCTTTGGAGAAATATTGTTGACTCCGATCAGGGAACAAATATGTAAGGGAGGTGCAGAAAATGAAAATTACTAAAAAAGTTCTTTCCGTTCTCCTTGCACTTACCTTCATGCTCATTCCAATGAGTGTAGGTATGACTGCTTTTGCTGCATCAGATATGACATTTTCTGTCAGCAGCGTAAAGAAAGCAAAACCCGGAGACACAGTTTCATTAAAAGTTACTGTTTCAGATTCAAAGGCAGTTTGTGTTGTTAACCCCACAGTAAGTTATGATGCAGACAAACTTGAATTCTTAAGTGCTACAAACGGTGATGTTTTCGTTTCAGATGCATTCATGGTTGGTACTGCACACGAAGGTAAAGTAAAACTTCTTTACTACAACGGTGTTACAAATACACAGAAGAACGGTACTGTATGTACTCTTAAATTTAAAGTTCTCAAAGATGCATCAGGTTATGCGGAAGTTAAACTTGATTTCCCTGCAAACAGCGTGGTAAACGCTAAAGAAAAAGCTGTTAAGTGCGTGTCAAAAGCAGGTAAAGTTTCAGTTATTTCTCCTGTAATTTATGCTAACGAGGAGAAAACAGAAAATGCAATTGAAGATAAGTACTATCAGAAAGTACCTTTCTTTGCAAGCTACAGAGACCAGAGTGTTCAGCTCTTTGCAGGTATCGTTGGTGATACAGTTAAGAAGGTTGAATGGTCAGTTGATACAAACAGACTTACAGTTGACGAAGACGGTGTGGTAAGACCTAACCGTTGGTGGTACTGCAGAGCTAATGTTACTGCAAAGATCACTTCAAAATCAGGAGATGTTTACGAAAAGACAGTAATGGTTGAGTTTTTCAAACTTGAAATCACAAAACGTCTTCCCGTATTCTGATACCGTTATACGAATATTAAATAAGGAACGTGTCACATCAATGGCACGTTCCCGTTTGGTATAAACTTCAAAAATGAGGTGTATAAAATGAAGAAAAAAATACTCAGTCTTGTACTGGCTGCAATTCTTGCATTTACTTTTGTTGCAACAACTGCTGTTTGTGCGTTTGCTGCCGGTGCTTCACTTACAGTTGCTAAGGTAAACGAAACATCATCAACAGTTACCGTTGCAGTAGGTATTTCAGGAAATCCCGGTATAGCAGCCCTTGGTGTTAGCCTTTCTTTTGATTCTTCTCTTCTTTCTTACGACAAAACAGAAGGTACAGGTATTGCTAAAGAAGCAGGAATGGCTGTTTTCGGAACTGATGTCGGTGGCAGCGTAAGAATTGTTGTTGAAGAAGGCAGCAGCGGAGACGGTACAAAATCAAACGGAAATGTTTGTCTTGTAACTTTCAAAAAACTTTCAACAGTTAAAGAAGGCTCAACAGCCAACTTCACAGCAAGTTCAATTTCATCACTTACTTACGGTACTGATGGAAATGATGTAGAAATTGCAGACGGTTCAGTAACTCTTTCTCTTACAAAAGCCGAAACAACTACCAAAAAACCTGTAGCTACAACAAAGAAGCCTGTTGCAACTACTAAGAAACCTGTAGCAACTACTAAAAAACCTGTGGCTACAACAAAGAAACCCGTTACAACAAAACCCAATGTTGTAAGCCCCACACTTCCCGGAGTTACAGTTCCCACAACAGTTCCCGAAACAACAACAGAGGAAATGACAACCGAAGAAGTTACAACGGAAGAATGGACAACTGAATACGAGTCATATTCATACACAGCACCTGAACAGACAGATGTTGATGAAGGTGATGAAAACAAATCAGAAAACACAAAACGTATTGTTGCTGTTATAGTTGTAGTTGTATGCGTAGGTGCTGCAGCAGCACTTTACTTCACAAGAAAGAAATAATATTACAGAATAAATGATTAAACCACCAAAGGATTCTTTGGTGGTTTTTCTATACCCTGATTTACTTGATAACAGTGCACTTTTTTATATCATAATAATCGAAACATTTTATTACATCTTCGTCAATTCTTTCTCCGCCCGCAATAATAGGAACAGCAGGTGGACAGCCTACAGTTGAAAAAGCAAGTATCCTGCCGACACTTTTTTTATTGACAGATATAGTTTCGTAAGGCATAAAGGCTGCCTCTCGTGGTGAATAAACGCTTTCCGGTTGAGGTGAAACAGGAGGTAAATCAGTAAGTCTATAGTCCCTCCTGATTCGGCAAAAAATATTTTTTATAAGTGCAAGAGATTCTTTGTCTGTGAAAGGGGATACCATAAATACAATGAAATCACGGTCGTAAAATTCGCAGAAAATATTATCCATTTCCATACGTCTTGCAAGTTCAAAACCGCGGTATCCGAATTCTTTCGGTTGAATGGTTATTTTTAAAGGTTCATCTCCGATAAGCGTGTAACCGTGATTTTTAAGTGCAGATTTTACTTCGTTTACTTCCTGTATTGTGTTCAGGAGGTCGCTTCTGAAAGTTTCGGAAAGTGTTTTATTTGCCATATCCAATGACTGTAAAATAAGATATGAGGGACTTGTTGAACCGAAAAGACTGAGCGCATTTTTTGCTTTCTTTTCAAAAATGTGTGCAACTTTTTTAGAAATATGAAGATAAGCACCACCTGTCAGAACAGGTAAAGTCTTATGTGCAGAGTCTGTACACATATCAGCCCCAAGGTCGATGGGATGAAGTGACTCAGGCAAAAATTTCAGGTAAGAGCCGTGAGCATTGTCAACGAGAAGTAAAATTCCGTTATCGTGACAAACACGTGATAATGACCTGATATCACACATGTTACCCAGATAATCGGGACTTGTTACATAAACCGCATCGGGCTTTCTGTCAGAATGTTTTAATTCTTTTCTCAGCCTTTCACCGTCGATTTTGCATGAAAGATAAGATGATGAATCTTCAGGATAAAGCCATTTTATTTCAAAATCTGAAAGAACAGCTGCACTGAGAAAACTTTTGTGAACGTTTCTTCCGGCCCATATAAGCGGTTTATTTTCGGCTTCAGTGCAAACAAGATGAAGCATTGCTTTTATGCATTGGGAAGACCCTTCTGTTGAATAAAATGTTACTGCATCAAAAAGCTTTGATGCATTTTGCTCGCTTCTTCTGATAATTCCTTTTGCTTCGTATAAACTGTCAGCACCGTCAATTTCAGTAATGTCATAATTTTCAAAGTTCAGAAAACTTTTGCCTTTATGACCGGGCATGTGGAGACGGTGAGGGTTTGAGTTTATGAATTCATTTACAAAATCACATATGGGTGTTTTCATCAGTTTTCACCGGCAAAGGCACGTGCAACATTAACGGCAATAGCACATTCCATTCTCTTTCTGAAAAGTTCACAACCGTATTTGTATACGCCCTTTATTGAACCTGTAGCATGATATGCATTTGCTGCACATCCGCCTGAACAGTAAAGTTTTGCCCAGCAATCCTGACATTCTTCTCTTGCATAAACATTGCATGAAAGAAATTCGTTCTGTATATCTGTATTATTAACACCGTTCCAGATGTCACCCAATTTGAATTTTTCATCACCGACAAACTGATGGCAAGGGTAGAGGTCACCCCACGGTGTTACTGCCATGTATTCTGTTCCTGAACCGCAACCTGAAATTCTTTTGTAAATGCAGGGACCGCCCGTCAGGTCAATCATGTAATGATAGAAAGTGAAAGGTTTACCTTCTTTATCTTTTTGGAGCATAAGTTCGGCAAGTTTTTCATACTGTTCCTTGACAATGGGCATGTCTTCTTCAGTCAGTTCGGAGGGGTCACCTGCAGCACACACAACAGGTTCCATGCTAAGTTCTGTGAAACCAAGGTCGAGCATCTGCTTGATATCATTAAGAAAATCAGGATTTGCATGAGTGAATGTACCACGCATGTAATAATTTTTACCGCCTCTTGCTTCGACAAGTTTCTGGAATTTGGGAACAATTTTATCCCAACTTCCGTTGCCGGCGTAATCAACACGGTAGCGGTCGTGTATTTCTTTTCTGCCGTCAAGACTGAGAACAACGTTGCTCATTTCACGGTTGGCAAAGTCAATAACATCATCGTCAATGAGAACACCGTTTGTGGTGAGAGTAAAACGGAAGTTTTTATTATGTTCTTTTTCGATGCTTCTTGCGTATTCAACCATCTGTTTCACAACGTCAAAGTTCATCAAAGGTTCGCCGCCGAAAAAGTCAACTTCAAGGTTTCTTCTTGAACCTGAATTTGCAACAAGGAAGTCAAGTGCCTGTTTACCTGTTTCAAAACTCATCAAAGCTCTTTCACCCTGATATTTTCCCTGACTTGCAAAGCAGTATTCACAGTTAAGGTTGCAGGTGTGTGCAATGTGAATACAAAGAGCCTTGATAACACCTGACGTTTTTGCTTTCAGGTCACCGGCCTTATCTCTGAAAGTATCGGGAGTGAAAAGTTTTCCTCCCTCTTTAAGTGCTTCAACCTGACTGTAACATTCATTAATGTCCTGTTCTGTGATATCATCGCGGTTATTATATTTTTCATTCAAAGAGGTGAGGATAAAATTTTTATCTTTTTCTTCAAACATCTCAATAATATCATAAGCTACTTCGTCAACAACATGAACAGAGCCTGAGCAGATATCAAGAACAATGTTATAACCGCCAAGCTTAAACTGATGAATCATAAATGGTAATCTCCTTTATAAAAAAATGCCGCCCTTCTGGCGGCACTTAGTTTTGCAATTATTTGCTTTCCTTTGTGCTTTCACACTGCTGATTAGCAATACCGCAGCTTGTTTTGCATGCTGACTGACATGATGTCTGGCATTCACCGCAGCCGCCGTTTTTAGCACTGTCACAAAGATTGCGAGTTTCAAGTGTTTTGATGTGTTCCATGATACGTACCTCCACAAAATTGTTTCCATAATTATATCACTTTTAAACTTTTAAGTCAATAGAGTTTTCTCACTTCCTGTAATTAAGGGAAAATAAAAATTTTGTTTTAAAAATATATTGCATTTTTCATAAAAATTTTACGTTTTTTCTTTACAAATTTGTTTTTTTGTGGTAAAAATAAATAGTGAATAAATTTTTTCATATAAGGAGATGTGAAAAATGAAAAAGAAATTCAGATCAGTAATTGCAATGCTTCTTGTCTTTACAATGCTCTTTTCTGTAAGTGCATCTGCAACAGTCGGAACATTGAAAGAACACAATGGCGCAATCAGAACGGTAACTGACATTGTAGGCGGAATTATCGACGGCGCTATCAGTTTCCTCGGTGTACTTACACCCACACCTGATTGGCCCACAGTTGACGAATACTTCGCAAACGGAAGTGAAAACTTCTATGAAGGCACATCAACGTTTATAGATGAACCCAAAGAAGGTGCAAAATGGTCTCTCGGTTTCGGTAAAGAAAGTCTTATTCCCGATAACCTGAGAAACGGCACGAAAGAATATTATACAGGCGGTTATTTCACACAGAAAGTAAACGGACTTTATGATGATCAGAGAGCAAATGCTATTGCCCTTAATGACGGTTCAGGCAGAGGTACAACTGTTTTTGCAGCAATTGACGGCATCGGTGTAGGCAATGCTGATATCCGTGAAATCAGAGCAGCAGTTGAGAGAAAACTTGAAAAACTCGGTATCAAGAGTGATATCAATGCTATCAATATCAATGCAACACACTGTCATACAGTAGTTGACACACAGGGTATCGGTATTGACCTTATTCTCAAGATTTTCCGCAGTTTTCTTACATGGCTTCCCTTTATCGAACAGCAGAGATCAATTGACCTTGAATTCCTTGATGTTATGATTGATAAAGCATCTGATGCAATCGTCGAGGCTTATCAGAACATGGAAACAGGTGACCTTTATTTCTTTGAAACAGTAGGTATCGGCAAAGATGAAAGTAAAGGCACATATATGGACGATGAATATTCATATCTTCATAACAAGAGATATGACACGGAAGGTTATCAGCACACATGGGCATGTTTTAAATTTGTTCCCGATAACGCTGCTTCCAAACCTACAATTTTCTCAAATATCGGTGCTCACCCAACAACAATTGAAAGAGAAACAACTCTTGTTTCTGCTGACTTCCCTAACTATATGGAAGAAAAAATCAACGAAGCAGGCATGAACTTCATGTTTATACAGGGTGCACAGTCTCCCATTTCAGTAAACAAGGGCGGTGTTCAGACACAGTCTGTTCTTGATGAAGTGGCAGCAATTGTTGCAGCAGATCCTGCATCAGTTGATTATGAGACACCCATTATTCTCGGTTACGAGTATGCAAGACTTATTCTTGAAGCACAGTCAAAGGCTGAGAAAGTTGAACCTATCCTCAATGTTAAGATGAAGGAATATAAGGTTAAGCTTGACACAGGTCTCTTACAGTACGGTGCAACAGAAGGATTTATCGGTACAACAACAGTTAAAGATGATGCAAGTACAACAGGCTACTCAATTATCACAGAAGCAGGCTACATTGAAATCGGCAAGGATATTGTAATTCTCACAGCACCCGGTGAACTTATTCCTCAGCTTGTTTACGGTAATGTTGTAACTGCAGAAGATTCTTATCTGGGAACAGAATGGGAATACCCCGCAACATCTACACTTATTCCTGAAGGTAAAACTGTTCTTGTAATGGGTCTTTGTAACGATGCTATCGGTTACATTGTTCCCGATAATGACTATGCACACTTTATCGCGGATTCACTCTGGGATATTGACGGTGCAGAAAAAGTTTTCGGACCATACCACAGACATTACGAAGAACTTCTTGCCACAGGCGGTACAGCAGCTTCTTCAACAATATCTGTTCTCAATGATCTTGCAAAGGAAATTAATAAATAAGATATGAAATATTATCTCGGAATAGACGGCGGCGGTACTAAAACTACCGCTGCCGTATCAGATGAAAAGGGCAATATCCTACTGAAAAAAGTTGGTAAAACTATTAATTTTTATTCAGTCGGTATGGAAAAAGCCCGTGCAAATCTTCTTTCGGTTATAGAAGATATTTACAAGGAAACAGGCGAAATTATTTTTGAGAGTGTTTTTGTTGGTTGCTCAGCCCTTGACAGGGAAGCCGATACAGAAACGCTCATAAGTCTTTGCGGAGGTATTAAAGCAAATAAAATTAAAATGGATAGTGACCTCTTCGTTGCTTTGAAGTCTGTTGACAATGCCGTTTGCCCTTGTGTTGCAATTTGCGGTACAGGTTCGATGGTAATTGGTGAAGACGAAAACGGAAATGTAAAATTCAAAGGCGGTTGGGGACACATTATCGGGGATGAAGGCTCAGGATATGCAATCGGTGTGAATGCACTTAAGTGTTGTTGTATTTTCTGCGATTCGGGCGAAGAGTCCCCGTTACTTGAAAGGGCAGAAAAGTATTTTGCAGTTGAAGATTTCAGACAGGCTATTGACAAAATTTATTCTGAACAAACAACAAAGGATGTTCTTGCAGGTTTTGCAGCAGAAGTACAGAAAGTTGCCGAATCCGGTGATGTTTTTGCCCAGTCAATTATTGTAAATGAAGCACACAATTTTGCAAGAACTGTTTTTTCACTTTTACGTGAAATTGAAAAATGTTCTGTGCTTGCACTTTACGGCGGAGTTTTTCAGCACAATGAACTTTTCCGTGAAACATTTAAGGAAGATATAAGTGAGGTTTATCCTGACTTGGAGATGAGACTTCTCACAATTCCGCCCGAAGAAGGGGCATTGAAAATAGCGAGGGAAATGAAATGAAAAAGTATAATGAATACATTTCAAATGTAAAGGAAATTATTGAAAAAATTGAAACCAAAGGTGCTGAAAGTTTAGATAAAGCAGCAGAACTTTTTAGCAGCACTCTTATAAACGGAAAGAGAATTTACCTTTTTGGGACAGGACATTCTCATATGCTTTCAGAGGAGCTTTTCTACAGAGCAGGGGGACTTGTTAATATTCAGCCGGTCCTTGTTGAACCTCTTATGCTTCATGTTTCAGCATCTGACAGCACACTTGCTGAGCGTGTTGAAGGTTATGCTGAAAAAATTTTTGAAGAATACGGAATGTCTGAGAAAGATACAATTGTTATTATCTCAAACTCAGGCAGAAACGGTGTTATTGTTGATATGGCACTTCTCTGTAAAGAAAAAGGTCTTAATGTAATTTGTCTTACAAACCTTGAACACACATATGCCGGTGCATCTCGCCATAAGAGCGGAAAAAGACTTTGCGAAATTGCAGATATTGTTCTTGATAATTTCGGTTGCGTTGGTGACGCTTGTGTTGAAGTTGAGGGTGTTGAAGGAAAAATATGTCCCACATCAACTGTTGCAGGTGCACTTATCCTCAACGCAATTGTCTCAGAAGCTGTTGATATCTGTGCAAAGAAAGGTTTCTCACCTGAACATTTTGCAAGTTCAAATGTTGACGGCGGAGATGAAATAAATAACAAACTTGTTGAAAAATACAAAAAGGAGATTAAACACCTTTGATTTATCCTATTCCACAGAAAAATAATCTTGACGGAAAAATTATTCCGGTTTCAGCCGTAATTTTCACAGGTGATTTTGTAAGTCTTGCGGAAAATGTTTTTGCAAAATATAATTTGCCTGTCGCAAAAGATGGCTTTTTAGTTGAAATTAAAATATCCGACAGTAAAAAAACTACATATATTGATGCTTTGTCAAGACTCAGTAATGAAAAATATTTTATTGAAGTAACTGATAAAAAAATTCTTATTGAAACATCTGCAAAACGTGGTGTTTTCAGGGCGGTAAATACGCTGGCAAAGTTAATATCCAAAAATGAACTCAGAACAGGTGTGCTTGAAGATTATCCCGTTTTTACAAAGAGGGGATATATTGAAGGTTTTTACGGTGATACATGGGAGCAGAGTAAACGTCTTTCAGTAATGGAACTTATGTCAAAATTCGGCATGAATACATTTTACTATGCACCGAAAGATGACGAATATCACCGTGAAAAATGGAGAGAAGTTTATCCTGAAAAAGAACTTTCGGACCTTAAAAATCTTTTTGATTTTGCAACGGAAAATGAACTTGATTTCTGCTGGTCAATAGGACCGGGACTTACTTATCATTACACATCGGAAGAAGATTTCAGTCTTCTTATAAACAAAATCAAAAATGTTTATTCAATCGGTGTGCGTAATTTCGGACTTCTTCTTGATGATATTCCTGCTGATTTCCAATATGAAGATGATGGAAAAGCTTTCGACAGCATGGTTGATGCACATATTTTTCTCGTAAATAAAACCTATAATGTATTGAAAGAGTTCGATTCTTCAATTACTCTTACCGTTTGTCCTACACAGTATTTCGGTGATGAAAAAGGCTATTATATTTCAAAATTCGGATCATCAATTCCTGCAGATGTCAGTCTTTTCTGGACAGGTGCAGAAATCTGTTCACGTGTTCAGACAGTAAGAGAAGCAGATGAGTTTTTTCGTTCTACTCGTCACAAGCCTCTTTATTGGGATAATTTCCCTGTAAATGATGCAGAAATGTTCCAGGAAATGCACATCGGTGCACTCATTGGCAGAGATAAGGAACTTTACAAATCCTGTGAAGGTATAATTTCAAACGTGATGGAATATGCAGAATGTTCAAAAATTCCCCTTATGACGATTGCGGATTACTTGTGGAATCCCGAAATGTATAATCCTGATAATTCCCTTGAAAACGCACATGAAGAAATGCTTGGAGATAAAAAGGGACTGTTCTTCTATTTTGCAGAACATCTCGGTGTTTCATGTCTTAACAGACATGCATCAGCCTTTATGAGTGAAACTTTTGAGAAAATCAATTTCCATAGAGCAATCGGGGATACAGAAAAATCGCTTGAAATTTTCCGTGAATATAATAAAAAGTGCAGAGAGTGTTTCAATATGCTTAGCGATACATCTGTTCTTCTTTTTGAAGAAATGGGTAAATGGGTGCGGAAATTCGGAATGTGTTGCGATTTGCTAGATGCAATTTACGCAATGCAGGAAAATCCCGATGAAAATAAAAAGAAGCTCTTAGCAGAACTTCTTGAAAAATACAATTCTGATGCAGTTGTTCTTACAGGCTTCTGTCTTCGTGAAAATGCAGAAAAAACATTGAAAAACTGAATTTACAAGTAAAACCCTGTTGTGTTTCCTTGAGTGTCAGCAAAGGATTACAACAGGGTTTTTGTTTACATCAAATCCTCAATCATTTTTTCAATTGACGTAAAATGCACAGGCGTAATGCCAAGAGAGGGGAGAGGTTCTAAATTTTTCAGGTTATCGTCAATCATATAAATTTTGTCAAATTTATTATCGAAACTCTCAACACAATACTTATAAATTTGAGGATCAGGTTTTGACATTTTCAGATTACATGAAATGAAAATTTTATCAAACAGATATTCAAGGCTGTAATCTTTCATTAACTTTTCAACAAAACCTAACGGTGCGTTGGAAAGAAGAATTATGGTATATTCTTCTTTAAGTTTTTCGATAACCGGAACAATTTTTTCATTAAGAACAATAAGCTCGTTCCATTCTTCAGCTAGTCTTTCTTTGCTGATGCCTATTTCTTCTGCCATACCGTCAAAGATTTCATCAAGTGTAACATCTCCAAGGTCAGCAGGTACAAAGTGCTTTTCTTTGAGAATGGCAGCTTCATCAGGGGAAAAATACCTCCTGAAAATTACAGGTGCAATTTCACCGAAAATTACACCGAAACAGTCAAAAATAATAAGTTTGTTTTTCATTTCAATCACCATTTCACATTATATCACAAACTTTTTATACGTCAAGTGAATTGAACATAATAAATAAAATATTTAAAAGTTACTTGACTTTTTTGTTTGATTTGTTTATTATTTACTTGTGAAAATAAAAATCAAAAGGATGGTGCTTTTATGGATTTTAATGTGTTTTTACGTGACCTTATTTCCTCAATTGACTTTTTTCTTTATGATGTCATTGAGTGGCTCGCACAGTTTATCCCCGGTTTAATGTGGTAAAAAAGGAGTTTTTGAAATGAAAAAAAGCATTAAAAGAGTAATATCACTCATTCTTTGTTTCTCGTTGCTTTTTGCAATTGCTTCGGTTTCTTTTGCGGCAGAAGAAACAAAAGAACCTCTGGACTTTACAATCACAAGTCCCTATGATGGCGTTGACTGGGATAACTGGAAACAGTACAAAGCATCTTTGCATTCTCACACGGATGCAAGTGACGGCGGTCAGTCAATTGAAGAAAGTGTAAAAAGCCATTATGACCTTGGTTTCCAGATTCTTGCAATTACTGACCACGCAGTTGTAGGCAAACAATGGAACGAAGTGCCTGATATGGTTCCTCTTTACCGACTTTTCAAATTTGAAAGAACAGGTATGCGTGATCCCGTTATTCTTACAGATGAAGAAAGAGAACAGATTATTAACGGTACTTATGAAAGTGCTGAGCGTGATGCACTTGCAGAAAAACTCGGCTATGACCTTGGCGGTATGATGGAAGTTACAGGCGGTTGTGAAGCAAACGGTGCTGTGCCTATCAATGACTGTCATGTAAACACTTTCAATTGTCAGGCTGCCCGTGCTAAAATGGGTATTTACGGTGATTATAAGACAATTGTTGAAGACTGCGAAGAAGAAGGCGGCTATTCGTTCCTGGACCACACAGGCGAATATGTAGGCAGATGGGTTGAAGATGAATGGCGTGCACATGAGCCTTACTATGCAAATAAATTTGCAAATATTTTCCTTAAATATGAGTCATGTGTTGCCTTTGATGTAAACAGTACAAGATATGATTCGGTAATCTGGGATGAAGTTTTACAACTTACAATTCCTAAGGGCAGAAATGTTCCCGGTATTGCATTCTCAGACTCTCACCAAAAAGGTGATGACAATGACTGGGCATTTACAATGATGCTCATGCCTGAACTGACAATGGAAGCTTATGAAGCTTGCATGAGAAGCGGTGCATGGTTCAATGTAGGCAGAGTTGACACATTCTATCTTGGTGATGATTTTAATGGCACAGGCAATCTTCCTCCTGCAGTAGCAAGAGTTGACGTAGACCAGGATGAAGATACAATTTCTTTCACAGGCAGTGAATTTGATAATGTTCAGTGGATTTCAAACGGTAAAATTATTGCCGAAGGTAAAGACCTGACATCTATCGACCTTAACGATTATGAAGATGAACTGGGTTGCTATGTCCGTTTCCAGATTACAGGCCCCGGAGGAATTCTCTATTCACAGCCGTTCGTAACAATGGCAGAAGGTGTTGAATACACATCAACAGTATATAAGATTTTTGATACATCCATTATGTTCCGTGCACTTGCAGATGTCTTTGATGCAACAATCGGACGCACATTTATTGCAGTTTTCCTTAAAAAACTGCTCTGGAACCATGTATGGTAAGGAGGATTCAAAATGGAATTTTTAACTGATGCAATCACTTTTTTACTTGGCGAAAACGCCCTTGCAGACGGCTGGGTAGGTCTCGGAGATATTTTTAATGCTCTCTATTGGAAAGATACACCTGCAATAATGTCAGTTCTTGATGCTATATACGACGGATTCTGGGAATTCTTCATTTCATTTCTTAATCTTGTTGTGAAATAAAATAGTAAAAAAGCATAGCGGATGTCTGAAATTCAGACATCCGCTGTGTTTTTTTTTACTTCTTATCTTTTTCAGCGTCCATTTTCTTGAACAACTGTTCGTAAGGCATGAGCATTCCCTCGTTCATTTTATTGCCCATTTTTGAAAGAATTTTCTCGCTTGAGAGTAAAGCACCTACGGCATACATGAGCATTGATTTACCTTTGTTCTTCTGCGGGAAATCATAAATTCCTTGTTTTTTATAGAACTTGTGGTCTGCTTTCATCATACCTCGCATCTGATAGATAAGGTCACGGAAAATCTTCATTCCGCCAACACCCCAGAAATTAGCAGGTGCAGTATGTTTTGTTTCAAGGGCAAACGTAAGTGTTTTTGCAAGTGTGTCAATTTGCTTATCCGTATCTTTTTCGTCAGTTGCAATACCTGAAAGGAAGTTACCGCCTGTTTCACATCTTGCTTCAATTACGGAAAGGAGATTGTTTTCAGATGATAATTCACCTGAAATAATGTAACCGACAGGCATTCCTACTGTTACTGTTCTGTGACCGTTGCAGAAGTTTCTGTCATCGTACATTTTGAAACGTGAACCCATTGAATGGTCAGAAATTTTAAACGCATAAACAATTGCGTCTGCAGTCTGAATATTTTCTCTGAGGAAAGTATCAAAATTATCTTTGTAAACACATTTTTCACTTACGGCACATCTAAAACAGCCAAGGCAACCGCCTGCAAGAGGATATTCAGAAATGTTGACAACACGTGTTTTATATCCGAATACATTTTGGAAACGTTCAATCATCTTGCTGAGGTTTGATGAAGAATCGGTCTCGTCTGTGAGAATGATAACATCTTTGTCTGTTTTCTTATCTGAATTTTCAGCAATGACTGTTGCGGGAGACTGTGAATAATTGCTCACTCTTTCATCCTGTGAAGTATAAACTTCCTCTTTCACAGACCAAAGAAAACGTTCAAAGAATTTTTCAGCATCATTTCTGCCTTTTTCATCAAGTAAGTCTTCCATATCTGCAGAAAGACCTCTGATGTATCTCATTCCCATGTCAAGGGAGTTTTCTTCGATGTATTTGTGAGCGGTAATATCGTAAAAGTGTTTTGATGTAGAAATCTGAGTTGCATATTTTTCTTTCACGTCAACAGCGTTATCTTTCATCAGCTCAATAAATCTGTGAAGCTGAGACGGTGCAAGAAAAGTGTAAACAGGGTAGGAAAAAAGAACCGCATCAGAATTTTCGAGTAAATCTTTAGCTTTTGTGAAATCTTTTTCAAGAGCTTTAATCTGGAGACCGGCATTAAGTACAGAAAACTCATGTTCAGGAAATTTTCTTTCAAGATAATGTACAGTCTGAAGTGTAATACTGTATTTTCCTTTGGGACTGCCGTTAATAACTGCAATTTTCATTTCAAATTCCCCCTGATATGTTTTATAACGACATTATAACACGGGGAAATATGTTTTTCAACATAAATTGCATTTATGCTTAAAATTATACAAAAAACAAAAACTTATTTATGTATGTTACGCTGTTGCTTTTTTGGTATGTTATTATATGTTTTTTAGCTTTTCTTTTAATCGTTATTTTTTGTTTTTTTATTTTTCAAAAACGGGATATGTTCTTCTGTAAACAGAATTTAATTTTCTGAAATAATCAACATCTACATTATCAATTGTTTCCTTTGTTGTACGGTAACGCCAATTTTTTTCAGGAACACCGGGAATATTCATTCTTGCATCGCTTCCGAATCCGCACATATCCTGAAAAGCAATAATTGCCGTGTTGGAAGAAGATTTCCATACACTTTCTATAATCTTGCGACAACTTTCAGATTTATAACCACCGTCACCCCAGTTATCTCCCTTAAAACCTATGTATTCAAGCGCAAATGCTCTTTCTTTTTCACTTGCTTCCCATAACCAACCAAGCAATGTGTTATTATCGTGCGTACCGCAGTAATTTACAGAATTTATGACTGTATTGTGAGGGAGATGCAAAGAATCCGCATCAGGGTCAAAACCGAACTGAACAACTTTCATTCCGGGGAAACCTGTGTCTGAAAGCAATTTAATTACATCTTCTCCGAAAGTACCGAGATCTTCTGCAATAATCGGAAGTTCACCGAAAGTTTCTTTTACCTTATTAAAAAGTTTCATTCCGGGACCTTTTGCCCACGCTCCGTTTTTTGCAGTATCAGAATCTGCGGGGATTTCCCAATATGAAGCAAATGCTCTGAAATGATCAATCCTTACACAATCATAAGTTTTAAGTGATCGTGAAATTCTTGAAAGCCACCACTTGAAACCATCCTTTTCCATATAATCCCAATCATAAAGGGGATTTCCCCACAACTGTCCGTCTTCGGAAAAATAATCAGGAGGACATCCGGCAACTTTTTTCGGTTTAAGCGTTTCTTTGTCTATCATAAACTGAGAAACATTCGCCCAGACGTCACACGAATCCATAGCAACATATATAGGCATATCACCTATAATAGCAATTCCTTTGCTGTTTGCATAGGTCTTTACAGCGTCCCATTGTTTATAGAAAAGATACTGACTGAATTTCCAGAAAGCACATTCTTCTTCAAACTCTCCTCTCAAAGCATCAGCAGACGAAAAATGTGCATATTTCTCATCCCACTCCCACCAAGGAACATCATTGTACTTATTTTTGAGTGCCATAAAAAGTGAAAAATCAGAAAGCCATGGGTTTTCTTTGTCAAAATCTTTTATTTTCTGTGCCGTTTCTGCGTCTATGTTAAGAAAGGACTTTCTCAGAAACTGCAATCTTTTTTTCAGTGCAAATTCATAGTCTGCAGTATAGGGTGAACCTTGGTATATATTTTCCTCATAGTCTTCCTTGGTACAAAGACCATCTTCATATAAAGCCTTAGGGTCAATAAAAAGAATATTTCCTGCAAAAGCAGATGCCGAACAATAAGGCGAGTTAGCTTTATCTACAGGGTTAAAAGGCAAAACCTGCCAATACCCGAAATTCATTGATTGCAGTTTGTCAACAAAATATCTGCAGTTTTCGTCAAAAACACCGATACCATAATCTGAAGGAATGGTAGAAATATGCATAAGCACACCCGCACCGCGTTTGTTTAACATAAAAACACCCCTATGTAATAATTTTACCATACTGCTTAAACGTAACTATATAAGTTTCTAATATAGCCGATTTGTTAACAATATGTTTTCTCTAACTAATTATACCACCATTACTAAGTAAAGTGCAACTATTACACTTGCAGAACTGACATAAAAATAAAAAAACTCATTTTCAGAGTGCGTTGTGGTATAAAAAAGCCTGAAACCCCTATATTTCAAGGGGTTTCGGCTGTATTACATAAGCTGTACTTAGATGTTTTAATTGTTTCAAAGTTGTGAATTGATTTGTGCCCAGACACAGATATTATCTGTTTTTGCAATTTCTTTAAATCGTAAAAATCCGCTGTTGATAAAAACATTATCTGTATAAGTGACATTTGAACAATACTTTCCGAACTGAATTCTGCCTTGGGTTATATTTTCCTCAAAGAAATCTCCTGTATCAACTGTATTTTCAACAAAGACAAATCCGTTTAGGTTATCTGCTCTCATAAGCGTTGAGGGTATATCCTTAAAAGAGTTTGAACTGATTTCTACATTTGTGAAAACGGCAGTTTCTGCACTCTTGCCTGCAATATTTGTGCCGATTTCAATTACAGACCCCCAGTCGCTGTAATTACATTTTTCAAAGGTGTTTCCCTGTATGATAAGATTATCAACGCCTGTGCCTTCCTGCCAGAGAGTAGGTTCAATATCCATAACAACTTTTATTGCCTGAGCCATTGTTTTATAAAATCGGTTATTCTCACAAAGTCCGTTTGAAGATTGAAGAAGCAGTCCTCTTGCTCTGTTTTCGTGGAAATAGTTATTGCTGATAACGTAATTATCGCTGCCGCATTCTGTATTATAGGCGGTCCAGCCTTTCTTTACGCTTTCGGGCAACACCTCGACGTTAACCTCTTTTGTTATCCAATCAAGATCTTTGACGGAAACAATCTTTGCGGTTAAATCCGTGTTTTCAAACTTTTCATTTTTGAATGCAAGGATGTCGCCCTCACTCAGTCTCATTGCCGAAGCAATAAGCGTAAGAGTGTTACCGCTTATCGCTGAAACATATCCGAGACCATCATGAACATTAATGGCGTCGTCGCCCATTCCGCTAATGTCGCAACCGGAAACATTGAAGCATCCGTCGGTATTTACAATGTGAATAGCATCAGCAGTCATAGACACGCACCGTTTATCTTTGTATTCGGGATTAACGCCGATAAAGCAGTTGATAATCTGAAAATGTGAGCAGTTATCTTCACAGATATATGCCATACCGGAACTTCCGTAAATGTTGACACTATCAAATGTTATGTTCTTGCTGTAATCTCTGAGGTTGAAAATTGTTCCGTCATAGACATAATGCCTCAGAATATATGTTTCACCATTGTTAAAACCATCCATACATCCGTTATGAGTAACACGTAAAGTATTATCCGAAATCTTTTGAACTGATTTTATGTTTTTTTCATCCTGATAAAGATAAACCTCTTTTGACGAATATTTTGCACCAAAAGTGTAAGTTTCGGGGTCGCATTGAGTAATTGCCATCAATCGGCAGTTTTCATCACAGTATTCCGCATCCCTGAAAACAAGGTCGATTGTATGCGTATCGGAATTACTGTTCTGAACAGTTACTGCCGATGCAAGAGGACTTTCTTCCCAATTCCAATCAACATTGAGGTTTCTTATTTCAACGCAGTCGCTGTTTCTGATAAAAAACTTATAACCGGTTGATGAAAAGATAAATGTTGCATCGTTTCCTTCAATCAGCAAATCCGTGCAGTTGTTGGCATCAAGACCGTCGGTACTTTTAAAATAATATGTACCACTGTCAATAACAAGCTTTGTTCGGGGATTTTGTGAACAGTAATTAAGTGCATTTTGAAAAGCTGTGAAATTATCCTCGTTGATTTCCGAAAGTCCGAAATCAGAAGCATTAACCTCTGTCAGTTTTTCACTCTTCGGTCGCTGAATATAGAATTTTGTTCCACCGGCACCGTTTATCTCATCTGCCGTTCTGTTTTCACTTAAATTATTAAGCACTTCGACAAGTACTTCAGATTTGTCAGGTATTGTTACAGATGGAGTAAACAGCAACACTATTGTCGCAATAAATGAAACTAATTTCAGAAGCATAGAATCTTCCTTTCAATTTCGTATTTGTCAGGATGATTATACCATCCATACCGAGAAAAATGCAACATTTTTTTGCTGTTGTAAGTGGTAGGGATGGTGATTTTTATGTCTCGTATACGATTATCCTTAGGCTTTTTGCTGTAAACAACCATCAAAATTGAGGCTATGTGCAAGGTGTAGCAATGCCAATTACATAACTTTATATTATATATTTATATAGTATTTTTTTCTTGTTTTTTCTATATAAAAAATTTTAGTAAATGACATTGCTACACCTTGTCATTGATGAAATCAAAATCCTATTTTATAATTTTACTTTTAACTTCTTCCGCATTCTTTTCTGCCATATCAGCTTCAACATCGTAACCTCTTTCATGGAGAGTGTTGGCGATTTTTATATACATATCATACGATTTTTCGTAATCGCCTAAATCTTCATACAAACTTGCTTTGCAGTAAAGTTCATCACAAAAATAGGAGCCTATTTCTCCGGCTTTATTATAATACTCCATAGCCTCATCATATTTACCGAGCTTTTTGGAAATATCTCCACCGTCAATATACAGTGCCCATTCATCAGGGAATTTATGGACGGCTTTCTTAAATTCTTCGTATGCTTCTTCATAACGACCGGCATACATATATGCAGCGAGCAGGAGATCCCACTCATTCACATTGTCGGGGTTATCTTCAATGATTTTTCGTTGCTCATTGATATTTTCTTCGTCTTTGCCGAGCTGTGAGCAAAGCTTCATTCTCTGTGTGCGGGTTTTCCAATAAGCAAATTTGTCAGCGCTTTCGCCTTGCTCCAATACTTTATCAAACCAATAGAACGCATTTTCTTTGCCGTAGTGCATCAGAAAATAATGAATCATTGCATATTCCCACATATCGTACGTTGTAAGGGAATTACTTTTTATAAGCTTTTTGAATTCTATATCTGCACGGATAAAATCTTCAATATCATGTGTATCTTCGAAAACCGAAGCAAGACGCTGTGCGTAGTTGTCATATGCAACAGAATTCTTTTTGTAGAAATCATCAACTGTCACTTCGTAGAGTTTTGCAAGTTCAGGTAATGTCAGAACATCGGGTAGGGTAGTGCCACACTCCCATCGGGAAACAGTTTGAGAATTGACATTCAGTTTGTCGGCAACCTGCTCCTGAGTAAAACCTTTTGCAAGTCTGAATTTTTTAAGATTTTCAGAAAATATGTTATTCATAAATTACACCTTTTTCAAACGTTTTTTTGAAGCTTCTGTAATGATTATATCACGCAGAATCAAATTTGATAAGGTCTTATTATGTGAATACACTCTTAGTTTATGTGTAGTCAATGTTTGTTCAAACAAGTGGCTTGGGCATGATTTTATACTCCGTAAAACTATTACGCTTACGGAACTGCTGTAAAAATGAAAAAGACCGAAACCCCTATATTTCAAGAGATTTCGGCTGTGTTACCTAAGTTACATAATTAGGTGTATTAAATTGGTTTAGGATTATGTTTTGTTCAAATAATAGGAAACACTTCGTCAAATTGGAATTTATCTTTATCATTTTATAAAACATATTTTTATCGGATGCTTCGGGTTGGTTTGTATGATTTTTTCGTTAAAGACAACATTCTCTGTATTTATCTCAACTTCGGGATAAATGACTTTATCTGCTTTTGGTACGATATCAAAGCAAAACTTTGAGTTTTTGAAATCTATATTTTTCAGCGTTACATTCTTAGTAGGATAATTAGAATGGAGCAGAATGTCCACATCATTTTCAAGAACGATGTTATCAAGTGTGATTTCGCTTTGAGGAACGCAACCGCAACCGGGATAATAGCTTCGTGCGTAGGTGTCGTAATTAAGACTTATCGCTATTCCTATGTCACGCTTTTTCTGAAGTCTGCAATTTCGTATTATTATGTTGTGACAACCGCAGTTTAATTCTTCCGTATTGCGCACAACAACCCAATTTATACCGTCGTATTCCATAATACCTTTTTCGTGGCAAGGCGAAGTGTGGGAAGTATAAAGTTTTCCGTCTTTTGGATTCATCAGAACACGATATGTTTTACCGTTAACAGCAACAGTGTCAGAGTGCTGAACCTGCATCCCTTTGTACCATCTGCACCAGGCCCCGCCAAGAATCCTGCAAAAAAAGCCGGTTGTTGCGTTATCATCCAGATCAATACAGTTTTCGATCATTCCGTTTTCAATCCAACCTACATGAGTGTTTGAGGTTACGTAATCAAAAGCGTTGAGTGCTATCGGGTCATCGAATGTGCGGAACCTGCCGTTTCTGATGACAAATCCGTCGCCCCAACCCAGATGAACGCCGTCTTTATTTCCTGTTATACATAAATCATTAAGAATAATATTTTTAAATGCACTTATCTGAATTGCATAATCCTTTTCAAGCAATCCGTGGCACTCGAAACCGTAAATTTTTAAATTTTCAACATAAATCATTGCAACCTGTGCACGTAATCCCGCAATCCGACTGTTCACACCGAAGTCATTGCTTTCAATACCGTTACATTCAAGATGCAATCCGATAATTTCAATATTACGGTTATATTCTCCCTTAAGCGCACCTTTGTTTATAAAAGCATTACCGTTGATGCCACTTACACTTGCTTCGCGCTGAAGAATCACATCTTCACAGAACACAAGCTTTGTATTATCACCGATTTCAATTTGCTCGGAAATTTTATAAACACCGGGAACAGTAACCTGAATAACGCCTCCCTTATCAACTGCTTTCTGAAAAACTTCGGAGTTTTTATGTGGGTTGTTTTCAGGTGAAAAACCATATTCGTTAGCATTAATCATAGCTTTCATTCCTACAAATTCTTATTTGTCGAGATGATTATACCACCCATACCAACAAAAATGCAACAGTTTTTGTGTTGTTACAAGTGGCAGGGGCGGTGATGTTATACTCCGTAAAACTTTTACATACTCCGTAAAACTATTTTATTTTTACACTCCGTATACGATTACCCATACTCCGTATACGATTACACTTACGCAACTGCCGTAAAAATTAAAAAAGCACTCATTTTCAGAGTGTTTTAAGGCATAAAAAGTCCGAAACCTCTATATTTCAAGGGGTTTCGGCTGTATTACCTAAGGTGTACTTAGGTGGTCGGAGTGACGGGACTTGAACAACTGAAAGCCCTTTCATAACGCTAGGAAATCCAACAAAAACGGCAGCCAAAATGCGTTTTCGCCGACATTCCGCCGACAAGGATTTTAAGCAAATATTACTCCAAATATCAGCACAAAACAGAAAAAGCGATTGAAAACAAGTAGCAGACATCTACTGTTTGGTGACCGCTTTTTCATCGTCTGCCAACCGACGAAAAATACGATAAAAGATGTATCAGGTTGTTCATAAAAATACGATTTGTTTTTAATATAGATATAAAATAGCCTGTGGAGTATATGTATGCTCCATAGGCATTGGTCTTTTGTTGATAAATTTATATATTTTAGCATAAGATTGATGTTTCTGATTAATACATTAGATGAAATCGCAATAATTTGCGATATTTTCTTGTATTCTTTTGTCGATTGTGATATATTGTAAGTATATATTGTAAACGTTATTATGGGAGGCAGGATAATGGCTATTTCTTATAATAAACTATGGAAATTATTAATTGATAAAAAGATGTCGCAGGCAGATTTGCGTAAAGCTGCTGACATTGCTCCTAATACCATGACCAAGCTTCGCAGAGATGAACCCGTCAACCTTGCGATTCTTGGAAGAGCCTGTGAAGTGCTTGGTTGCGATATTGGAGATATTATGGAATTTGTTCCTGAATCTGATTAATTTGGAAGGAGGATAACTATGAGCATGATACCAAAACATTTGATGTCAGAGGAAGATATCAAGTTGCAATTTATTACTCCTGCAGTCACTGCAAAATGGAATAAAAGTAAAATAACAATGGAAACAAAACTCACAGATGGTAAAATTAATCTGAAGGGTAACCTTGTTGTGCGTGAAAAACCGAAGCGTGCTGACTATGTACTGTATCTCTCACAAAATAACCCTATAGCAGTTATTGAAGCAAAAGATAATAATCATAGTGTTTCATATGGTTTGCAGCAGGCTATGACTTATGCTCAGATGCTTGATCTCCCTTTTGCGTATAGTTCTAACGGAGACGGCTTTGCTGAGCACGACTTTCTGACCGGTAAAGAACGTCAGTTTGGCATAGATGAATTCCCGACCGAGGAAGAATTAATAGCACGATTCAAGTTGGAGTCTGGTATGACACAACGGCAAGAAACAATAATACAACAACCATATTACTCAAGCCAGAATACCTATCCTCCTCGATATTATCAGCGTATTGCCATTAATAAAACTGTTGATGCTATTGCACGTGGACAGGATCGTTTGTTATTAGTTATGGCTACCGGTACAGGTAAGACTTATACCGCATTCCAAATTGTATACCGTTTGCTTCAGAGTGGTATGAAACGTAAAGTTCTGTACCTTGCAGACCGTAACATTCTTGTAGATCAATCTATCCAACAGGATTTTGACCCGTTGAAGAAGGTTATTCATAAAATTAATGTGGGTAGTGATGACCCAAGCACAATTACATCACATCAGGTGTATTTCTCTCTTTATCAACAATTAGTTGGTGACGAGGGAGAGGAACACTTCCGGAAATTGTTCCAGCCAGACTTTTTTGATTTAGTCATTGTCGATGAGTGCCACAGAGGTTCTGCCAAGGAAGAAAGTCGTTGGCGACTCATTTTGGATTATTTCAAATCTGCTACACAGATTGGTATGACTGCTACTCCCAAAGAAACCAAGTATATTTCGAACATAAATTACTTTGGAGATCCAGTTTATACTTATAGCTTAAAAGAAGGTGTAGAAGATGGTTTCCTTGCACCTTTCAAGGTTATTAACATTACCACTGATATCGGTGATGGTTGGCGTCCGAAACATGGCCAATTAGATATAAACGGTGTTGAAATTCCTGACAGAATTTATACCAATAGCGACTACGATTACAATATTATTATTGAAGATCGTGTGCAACAAGTTGCATCAGAGATTACTCGATATTTAAAAAGTACTGACCGGATGTCTAAAACTATTGTATTCTGTGCAAACGAAGATGCGGCTGAACGTATGCGTGTTGCATTGGTTAATCTTAATGCAGATATGGTTCAGAAAAATCCTGACTATGTTGTCCGTATTACTGGTAGCGATATATATGGAAAGAGCAAGTTGAAATATTTTATTTCACCCAGCACTGAAGGCCCGGTTATTGCAACAACTTCAAAATTATTGTCTACTGGTGCCGACTGCAAAATGACAAAACTCATCGTAATTGATGAAATGATAGGCTCTATGACTGAATTTAAGCAGATTATCGGTCGTGGCACTCGTTTGCGTGAAAAAGAAGGTAAAACCCATTTTGTTGTTATGGATTTTCGCAATGTCAGCCGTTTGTTTGCTGACCCAGATTGGGATGGTGCCATTGAAATGGATGATGATTTTGATCCGAACAGAACTAAAACCGTAACACCTCCTGGTCCCGGTCCTATTGATCCTCCTGGTCCGCCTAAGGTAAAACCCGTTGTTGGCAAAGATGGTTGTAAAGTAGAAATTATACACAAGACCGTATCTATTTATGATGCAAATGGTAAATTGCTCCGTCAGGAGAGTATTGTGGATTATACTAAAGAAAATGTTCGTGGTGAATATGCGTCTTTGGATGCATTCATCCGTGAGTGGCGTAATAATCCTAATAAAGGGGAAATTCGCGATATGTTGTTAGAACGCGGAATTGACCTTAATTCTATGAAAGCTGACCAGGAAATGGTAGACGTGGATGATTTTGATTTTATTTGCCACGTTGCTTACGATAAAAAGCCGTTGACACGTAGAGAACGTGCTAACAATGTTAAAAAACGTGATTTTCTCAGCAAATATAGCGGAGTTGCACGTGAAGTGCTGGAAGCGTTACTGGACAAGTATATGAATTCCGGTATTTATGAGATTGAAAAAACTGAGATTTTGCGTCTTGACCCATTTTTGCGTATGGGAAAACCTGCTAAGATAGCAAGCTATTTTGGAGGTAAAGAAGGTTACTTGAAAGCAATTCAGGAACTTGAAGATGCTATTTACATGGATGAGGCGGTATAAACTTATGAGTAACTTATCAGGATTTATAAAAAGAATTCGTGATATTATGCGTAATGATGCAGGTATCAACGGTGATGCACAGCGTATCGAGCAGATTGCATGGATGCTCTTTTTGAAAGTATATGATGCAAAGGAACAGGACTGGGAATTTGATGAAGAAGGATATACCTCAATCATTCCCGATGCTTGTCGTTGGAGCAATTGGGCTCACGATGATAAATCAGGTTCAGCTATGACCGGTGATACATTGCTGAACTTTGTCAACAACACTCTTTTCCCGGTTCTTAAAGGCATTGATATCAAGGATTCATCAGGTAATGTTCTGATTGAAGGTGTAAAGGTTACAGCAGATACGCCTATAAAAAAGGCTATCGTTCAGACAACCTTTGCCGATGCTAACCAGTATATGAAAGACGGTGTACTTCTTCGTCAGGTTATCAACGTTATTGATGAACTTGAACTTGATGATTATGAAGAAAGTCATGCTTTCGGTGAGATTTATGAATCTATCCTTAAAGAATTACAGAGTGCAGGCTCTGCAGGTGAATTTTATACTCCTCGTGCTGTAACTGACTTTATGGCACAGATGATTCAGCCTAAAATCGGTGAAAAAATGGCCGACTTTGCTTGCGGTACAGGTGGTTTTATTACCAGTTGGCTTAAAGTATTGCAGAAGCAAGTTAACAGTACTGCAGATGCTAAAAAGTACGGTGAATCAGTTTATGGTATTGAGAAAAAGCAGTTTCCGTATATGCTCTGCGTGACCAATCTCTTGTTACACGGCTTGGATATTCCTCAGGTTTTTCACGACAACACTCTTTTAAGAGATGTTCTTGACTATACGGTTGATGACCAGTTTGAAGTTATTCTTATGAATCCTCCGTATGGCGGAAGCGAAAAAGCCGATGTTAAGAATCATTTCCCTGATGACCTTGCAAGCAGCGAAACTGCCGATTTATTCATGGCGGTTATTATGTACAGATTGAAGAAAGATGGTCGTGCTGCTGTTATTCTGCCTGATGGCTTCCTTTTCGGTACAGATAACGCAAAGGTAAATCTTAAAAAGAAACTTTTATCAGAATTTAACCTGCATACAGTTATTCGTATGCCGGGCAGTGTTTTTGCACCCTATACATCAATTACTACTAATATTCTTTTCTTTGACAGAACTAAGCCGACAGCAGAAACATGGTTCTATCGTATGGATATGCCGGAAGGTTATAAGCACTTCTCAAAGACCAAGCCTATGAAACTTGAGCATTTTGAGCCTGTTGTTGAATGGTGGAATAACCGTCAGGAAATTGCTGTTGATGGCTTCGATAAATCAAAGAAATTTACGGTTCAGCAGTTGGCTGAAGAATTAGGCTATAATTTTGACCAATGTGGCTATCCTCACATAGAAGAAGAAATTCTCGCTCCTATGGATTTGATTAAGCGTTATCAGGGTGAACGTGCGTCCCTCAATGCAGAGATTGACCGTGTGCTGGCTGATATCACCACAATTCTCGGAGGTGGTCAGGAATGACACCACAGGAATTAAAACGAAGCATTATACAACTTGCTATTCAAGGTAAATTAGGTACAGCACTTTATGAAGATGGTACAGGACAAGAACTACTTGACGAAATATACCATAAGAAAGATATTCTTGTTAAATCTAAGATAATAAAAAGAGAAAAGCCGTTGCCTTCGATTGAAGAGGATGAGATACCGTTCGATATTCCGGATAATTGGATTTGGGTTCGATTAAGAGATATTTGCACTAAAATTGTTGATGGTGATCACAATCCACCAGCAGGCGAAAAAAATGAAACTGAATATTGGATGCTTTCTGCTCAAAATGTAAACTGTGACCGACTGGTGAACTTGGATCAGGTTCGCTATCTGTCTGAGGCCTCTTTTAAAAAGGCGAACGAACGTACTGCTTTAAAAACTGGCGATATTCTTTTTACAATTGTAGCTACACTTGGACGCAGTTGTGTTTACGAAGGGAATTATAATATTTGTTTTCAACGTAGCGTTTCTGTATTGACTACATTAATTTACAATTACTATCTTAAATATGTTTTTGATTCTGGATATATCCAAGAACATATGGTAGCAAATGCTACAGGTACAGCGCAGAAAGGGTTTTATTTAAATCAGGTTGAAAAGTTGCTTATACCAATCCCGCCGCTTGCAGAACAGAAGCGCATTGTGGCTAAGATTGAGGAACTTCTTCCTCTAATCGACCGCTATGAGCGGGCATGGAGTAAACTGGAGGATTTCAATAAGCGTTTCCCTGTGGATATGCAAAAATCTATCCTCCAGATGGCTATTCAGGGCAAACTGGTTCCTCAGCTTCCCGAAGAAGGCACCGGTGAGGAACTCTACCAGCAGATTCAAGCAGAGAAGCAAGAACTCATCAAAGCTGGCAAGATCAAAAAAGAAATGCCCCTATCCGAAATTACAGAGGACGAAATCCCGTTTGATATTCCGGAAGGTTGGAAATGGGCGAGGATAGGTCAAATCTTCAATCTCCAAGCGGGAAAAAATATTACCGCTGCGGACATTTATGACGAAATGTCAAACGAACATAGATACCTATGCTATGGTGGTAACGGCGTAAGAGGATATGTTTCTGATTTCAACCGCGAGGGTCACTATGCTTTGATTGGACGTCAGGGAGCTCTTTGTGGAAATATCAATGTAGCAGAAGGTCAATTTTACGCTACTGAACATGCTGTTGTGGTGGATCACTTTAGTAAATCTGACGTGGCATGGTGTGCGTGGTTTCTTAAAGCTTTAAACCTTAATCAATACGCAACAGCCACTGCTCAGCCAGGTTTGGCGGTGGCAAATATCGTAAAAGTTCTTATTCCGCTCCCCCCACTTGCCGAGCAGAAGCGCATCGTCGCTAAACTGGAAGAAATCCTGCCCTTGTGTGAGAGGTTGAAATGAGGTGAAAATATGCCTACCAATTCTTATCCATTTAGTTCTTTACTAAAAGAGACAAACGCAAAAACTCAAGATCGTTGGTATCCAACTTCCGTTAACACATATAAATTGTCATTTGATTTGGATATGAGTATTGAGAATAGTGAAGCACTAAGAAGTAATCTCGCATACAGTATGCAATATCTGGAGTTTATAGAAAAAGAAATAGAGGAATTAAAACTATCCGATGTAATATATACGATGCTGGTAAAATCGTACGTTGTAACAGGTATGTCTGTGCTTGAAGGGCTATTTGTCAATATTGTCAAATCAAATGGCTGGTGGAAAACCTCCAACCTTGAAAGCTTGGGAACTACTCAAGCAAACGAAACAAGATTTGGCGCGGAAAAAATAGTAGTAAAGACCGAATTATTAAAAAAGGTAGATGAATATCCACTCCAAATGAATCTTGATGAATTAATCAAAATACTTGAAAGGCACCATCAAGCATTACAAGTAAATCATTTGGTATATCCGGCTTTAAAAAGGTTAAAAGATTTAAGAAACAGAGTACATCTGCAAAAAGTTGAAGATCGATTGGATCACGATTACAACGCATTTAATTTTTCTGTGAAAAAGGAAATGGGTGCTATATTATATGAGATTCTTTCATCTCCAATGATAACAAAACTTCCTCGCAATTTTGAATTTTTAAAGAAAAATACAGATGAAGCATACAAACATGATTAAGTGTGTTTCTGTATTTTGCGAATTACTGAAATGGGGCAAAATCAAATGAGTAAAGGTTATATTTACATACTTACAAATCCGTCATTTCCACAGTACGTGAAGATCGGCTATGCGACGAATGTGAAGCAACGGCTGGATGAGCTGAACCGCAGCACTGCTGTCCCGTTCGCGTTCCGTGTGTACGCTGCATACTAAGTGGACTCAACAGTTTCGGAAAAGTATCTGTTGAAAGAACTTAATTAAATCGGATTTACAAGCTTTCAGGGATGTAGTAGGGTAACCGAGCAATATGAAATATTTGAAGGATAGGACGTGAAAATAGATATGCTAAAAGGAAATATTACAGCAGCGCTGTGTATCAATTTGGATGATTACGAAGCAAAACTTGACCAGTTGAATAATCTGATGAAAAAGATGTCAACTATCAATTGGACGGTTGAAAGCGCTATACAGTTTTGTAAAGATCAAGGTATGCAAATTGAAGATTTTATGATACCTCAATTCGCTACTCTTCAGACTCTATACGACGATTTAAATACTTTCAGTTACAAGAGCATAGAAGACAAAATTGCAATTTGCAAACATCAGATAGAAGAGTTAAAGATTGACAAATTTGATTCTTATAATGGTCCCTACAAGAATCATATTAATAACATTTTATCTGATAAAAACAAACACTTGGATGACTTTTTTGGGATATCCATTGGCTCAAAACGAGGTGATACTTATTTAAAAAGTATAATAACTCAACTATCACAATTCGTTAAATCGTTGGATTCTGATATCGATGATCTCTTTGAGCATTTTAAATACGGCAATAAGAATTATGTAATTTTCGGTAAAAATGGTGCTGGAAAAACGACATTATTAAAACATATTTCCGAGAGCATGTTTAAAAATGCTATAGTGATTCCCGCCAATAGAACTGCGATGCAATCAGAATCAAGTTATGTTGGCTTGTATACAAATTATACTCTTAATCAAATGTTAGATGATAAAACTTCACTGATGTATTTGACAAGAGAAATAAACAACCGGACTTTAGATTCTTATGAAAATGGCACAAATAAGAATACTGTTCTTAGGACAAGGTTCTATGATATATTTTCTACTTTGGGGTTAGACAGAGATATTGTTGCTGTTAAAGAGTCCCTCTTTTTGAAAGGAAATCAAATGGATCAATATTCTATGGATAATGCAAGCGATGGAGAGAAAAGTATTGCTTACTTAATAATGGCAGTGTTGTTAGCTCCGGAGGACTCTTTTATATTCATTGATGAACCTGAAAGACACTTGAATGGAGCTTTAATGAGAAATCTGTTTGATAAATTGGAGATGGAGCGCTCCGATTTACGGTTTGTTTACCTAACACATAATATTGATTTTGTCGAGAGCAGAAAAAATGTATCGTTGGTTTACCTCGAAAAATCTAAGTCATATAAAAAATGGAAGTTTAAGAAAATTGAAGATTATTCCGACATTAGCTTAGATGTTATTTTAGGTATTGAGGGCACTAAAAAAGACATAATATTTTGCGAAGGCACACGCAGTTCAATTGATTGCAAGGTGTTGGAATGCTTATTCCCAGAGTATGAGATACAACCAGTGAGTTCGTGCGAACAAGTAAAACTTAACACTAAAGGTATTAATGGAAAAGAACCATTGTTCAGACGAAAAGCATTCGGTTTGATTGACAATGATTATATGCAAACAGCTGAAATTGACTCACTCAAAAATTATAATATTTTTGCTATTGGATATAATGAATGGGAAAATTTTATAATCAGGTCAGAGATATTAGAGTATATTAATGCTTCGCATTTAAATAAGGATTTATCTCAAATAAAAAGCCAAGTAATTGAGCACATCAAAAAAGCCGGGAAAATAGCTATTTTAAGCGACTTCATTACTAAAAGATATACTAAAATGCTTTATGCAACAAAACTGTCCTATTCACAAAAGTTGGAAGAGCAAATAGATACAATAAACAATAAAAACAAATCTGATCTTATGTTCGAGGTTCAAAAACTAAGTGATCAAATTGACTCGCTCACAGATTACGATAAATTGGTTTCTATTGTACCAGCAAAAATGTTGCTAAAAATGGTGGCTCAAGGTATTGGTCTTGCTTCAAATGATGATTACGTGGATTTGTTAGTCAAGCATTTGAAACAAGACTCAGCATTCAACGCTTTAGTTAAGAATTTATTGGATATAAGTTTGGTAGTGTAATATCGAAACGAAAAAGTTTATATAAAATGTTGTCTCCGTAAAAGAAAAAGGTGAAATCTTTATAGATATTAAATAGATGACACAACTTTAACACTTTAAAGTGTTGACATATAAGTTTTTATGTGCTACAATTCATTTGCAATTGTAAATACAGAGTGTTTTAGGTGGGTATGAATCCGCTGGGGATCAGTGTTTTGTTCTAGGATTTTGTGGCTGATTCTTTGTACTTTATGATATCAAAAAAATAAGCTTAAGAGCATGGCATCGCCATGCTCTTTTACAAGTCGGATCGTAGCCATGTCGTTCTGTGAGCCAAGGAGTT